>JAYTAR010000415.1:0-7247 GCA_043737455.1 Sphingomonadales bacterium
TGAGCGATATCAATGAGATGGCCGATGTCGTGCTCGTCGACGCACCGTGTTCGGGGACCGGCACGTTGCGGCGTAATCCGGAAGCGCGCTGGCGCTTGAACCGCAAACGGCTCGACGCGCTGGTCGCGCTGCAAAGTCACATTCTGGATGTCGCAGCGCCGCTGGTCAAACCTGGCGGCGCGCTGGTGTTTGCGGTTTGCTCGCTGATCGGGCGCGAGGGCGCTGACCAGACGGCGGCTTTCCTTGCAAAGCGGTTGGGCTGGCGCGCCGAAACGCCGTTTGCGGTGGGGCGCGCCGACGGGCCCGGTCGGCGGCTGACCCCCGCCCATGATGCCACCGATGGTTTTTTCGTCGCACGCTTGATTGCGCCATGCTAGCATCATGCATTCGATGGTTCGGGAGCTCGTCATGCGTTTTACCCCCCCTGCGCTGGCGCTTGCGCTCGGTCTGCTGACGATTTCGAGCGTCGGGCTCAGCCAGCGTCCTGATGCCGCGATCGATCCCCGCTCGACTTTGCTCGTCGGCCAAGCGCGGGATGCGGCGGGCGCGGGCAAGTTCGACGCAGCTAACGATGCCTTGGAAACCGCCCTCGCGGTCGATCCGCGCAACCGCGCCGCCTTTGCGCTGATGGCGGAAGTCGCGACGCGGCAGGGGCTGCCCGGAAAAGCGATCCGGCTTTACCGTGAATCGCTGACGATCGAGCCGAACGACGTTGCCGCGCTGTCGGGGCAGGGCGAGGCGATGGTCGCCAAGGGTGCAGTGACGAAAGCGAAGGAAAACCTCGCTAAGATCAAGGGACTGTGTGTCGGTGCTTGCCCAGAGGGTGTGCGGTTGTCGGCGACAATCGACCGCGGCCCGCCGCTAGCGGTGCAGTCCGCGCAGGTCACGCCGACGGTGGTTCCTGCCAAGAACTAGAAGCGTGCAGCGTTCGAGCTGGACGCCACTTCGTCCACCGACAGCTTGACTAAGCCGATGTTCGCGTTACCGACGCCGCTTCGGTGTGGGCGCGTAGCTCAGCGGTAGAGCACTCGCTTCACACGCGAGGGGTCACAGGTTCAATCCCTGTCGCGCCCACCACCGCGCTTGATTACGAAAGCGACAACGCCGAGATTCGACCTCAGACGAACCCCAGATTCCAGGTCGACGGGTTGTAATTGCCCATGTTGGGCAGCACCGTCGTCATGTCGCCGGTGCCCACGCCGAACCAACTTGCCAGCGTCGAGGCATATTGATCGACGGACACAGCCGGAAGCAGTCGACCTTGCCCGACATCGTCGGGGCCGTTGTTGGCATAAACCGGTGCAGTGCCATAGAATCGCTGACCACGCACCGCGCCGCCGGTCACGAAATGCATCGATCCCCAGCCGTGATCCGAACCGTCGGTATTCGCGAGCAACGTCCGACCAAAGTCCGACGCCGTGAAGCTCGTCACCTTATCGGCGACGCCAAGCTCGGTGGTCGCGTCATAGAACGCCTTCAACGAAGTGCCGATATTGGAAAGCAGCCCGGGGTGCTGCGCAGTCAATGAGTCGTGCAAGTCGAACCCGCCGGTAGAGACAAAGAACACCTGGCGACGTGCGCCAAGCTCACGGCTGACCGAGATCATGTTGGCAACTGTCTTCAGCTGATTGCCGAGCCCGGTATTGGGAAAAGCAGTCGCAAGTGCAGGCGCACCGGCGAACGAACTCGATACTTGCGCATAGGTATCGAGCGAACGCTTGCTGATCTTGGCGTGTTCGTTTGCGAACGTGCTCGCCGATGTGGCGGTCATGACCGACGCGAGTGCGCTACTGGCTGAAGTCGAACCGAACAGCGAAGTGCGCGCCGATAGCGCCGTCGGCCCGCCGCTCCCGACCGCATAGGCGATCGCTTGGCGCCCCGACAGGAAGATCGCGTTGCCACTCGCGTTGATACACGTCAGCGTCGAAGTGCCATTGCCCGACTGAAACAGGTCGCCCATGCGTCCTCCCCAGCCAGTGCTTGCCCCTTCGGGGTTCGACGCCTGCCAGAAAGACTGCTGGTCGTTGTGTGAAAACAACTTCGGCGGCAATGCGACGCTCTTGGCGACATACTGCGCCTTCGTGGTTGGTTGAACGAGCGTGCCGACGTTGAGCACGGCTGCCATCTTGCCAGTGTTGAACAACGGCAAAAGCGGACTTAGCGCCGGAGCGAGCGAGAATTGCCGTCCACCAGGCAGCGCGGTTGTGGGGTTGAGCAGTGTCGCGGCAAGGTCGCCGCGTGCGTAAGCGAGCAAAGAACGTTGCGCTTGATAAGCCGTGTAGCTGGCCTGGTCGTACGGCGGCAGCGTGTTCGCCCAGTCATTTCCGCCAAACATAAACACGCACACCAACGCTTTGTAATCGGTACTGACCGCTGCAGCGGCCTCGCCGATTGCAGCTAGGTTCACGACAAACGGTGCCGCGGCGCCCGCAATGCCGAGTGCGCTCGAGCGCTTGAGGAAAGCGCGACGCGATTGATCTCCGGTCATGGCCACTTTCCTTACTTAATCGCGATGAAATCGGGCGAGGCCATCGTCAGCAAGATGGCAGTATAGACGCGGTTGGTCAGAAGCGCGGGTGTCGTCGTCGCTATGCTGTCAACCGCCGTGCGGATCGTGGCGACCGTTGCCGCTGATAGTTGCCCGGCTGCAAGAATGATATTGATCTCAGCAACTAGCGCCGCGCTGTCCGCAGCCCGTGTCATGATCGAAGTATAGTCGGCCCTGACGTCACCCGTTCCGGCAGAGATCAACGTCTGCATGTAATTGATGTACGCAATGACACTGGGCTCGTTGGTTACCTGGAATTCAGGCGCGACGAGCCCGGCGGTCGCAAGCGTGGTGTTTGGAGGCGTGTAGCCTGGACGAAAAAAGTTGAATACGCTTGGCGAGCGACCCGGCGATTGACCAAGTCGTGTGATCGGCGAGGACGTATCTCCGATCGCCCAAACGTCCGATGGTGAATTAACGCCAAAAGCGCGCGCCCAACTCGTCAATCGGAGCACGGGTTCACGCAGCTTACCGAAATCGGCTACGGTCAGGTTGGTATCGCTGCGGGCTTCTATGTCGGTCAGGATGGCGCGGTAAACTGCCTTGAGGTCGCCACGGACACCGCTCCCATTATTCGCAAAAACCGCCGCCACGCGCCCGACATAGGCGGGTGTCGGGTTGCTGGTAACAAAGCTTTTGATCAATTGGGTCGAGACGAAGGGTGGCAGATTGGGGTGTGCAAAAATCGTGTCGAGCGCAATTCGCAGGCTCGCGAAGCCATCGGTATTGGCAGGAATTGTTGTGCCAAGAAAAACCTTCGTCCCAAGTTCGTGATCGGTCGCGCGCTGGACCATCGGGCGTCGAAGTCGGTCGGGCGTCGTAGAATCGGCCGAATCAAGGACGAAGCCGGTAAATACGCGCGCTAGTCCCGATACGTCCTCGGGCAAATAAGTTTCAACCGGCTTGCCCCCGACGAGTTGCTGAGTGCCGTCGGCGTTCAACTTATAAAGCCCGAGCGTGAACAACTGCATCAATTCGCGCGAATAATTTTCGTCAGGCTGTGAACCGGTTGTCGCGTTCGCTTTGCGATTGTTCAAAAAGGTGAGGTAATAACCCATCGCTGGGCTTAACGTCACTTTCTCGAGCAGGTCGCGGTAATTGCCGAAAGCGTTGTCGAGCAAGATATCGTAATAGGCTGCAGCGGCAAATGCCTTCCAATTGGTGTTGAGCCCGTCGATCCCGATCACGAGGTAGTTGAGTAGTGCAAGTCCGACGCGCTGGCGAAGCTGATCCTGGCTGGAGATGAGCTGCTTCCAGACCGAGTTGTTGAAGCCGTTCGTCGAGTTTATGTTAGTCGTAGCGTTATATCCCGCGCCAACCATCCAGTCCCAGTGCGACGTCGCTCGCAGCGTCGTGGTTTGGCGTGTGATAAACCCGTTGAATCCTTCGGATATGACCCCGTCGATGTCGCCGCGACTCGCTCCCATCGTTGCTTGTGCGAGAAACCGACTTGCCTGCGCGGTGGTGGGTGGAACGACCACAGCAGGTGTGGGGGTCGGCACAACCGCGGCTGGCGCGGCGACACTTCCGCCCCCGCCTCCCCCGCCGCCGCCGCATGCCGCAAGCGCGAGCGCGGGCAGTGTCGCGGCGAGGATGCTCGTCGCTTTCGTGGCAATACGAGGTTCCACAACCTGCGACTCGTCAATCTCGATCGAGACTTCGCTTGCTGGTGTTTCGTCGCTGAATTCGGTCACGCGCACCCCCTGCCGATGGCTGCAGGTTCTGGATGACCTCCATCGCCCTCACTGTGGGTTATGCATCGATTCTTACCAAAAGGTCAAAAGCCTTTGCGGCTCAATTCGTTGCGCATGCACTCCGCTCGACGCGAAGCATCTTCCGTCTGGCGCTTGCAGCTCCGGTAAGCTTCGGCCTCAGCCTTGCGCAATGTACGTCCTCGATTGCGATCGGCTTCATCCTGGCTTGTGGTTGCCCAGTCTGCGGCTTGGCCCGCTACCTTGAACGGCGCGGTCACGATGGAGCCGACAGTCGAGATACAACCCGACAACAACAGGGCTGGGGCGAGCAGCGCGACAGCGAGTACCTTTTTCATCGTTCCCGCTTACCACTCAAATGGTTAACGCACTATGATCTAGCCTCGGCAGGACATGACGCGCGAACAAATCGGCTTCGGCTGCATGCGGGTACCCCGACAAGATAAACGCCTCGATCCCCTCGGCTTGATAGGCGCGCAACTTGTCGAGCACTTGGTCGGGATCACCCACAATCGCCGCGCCGCAACCCGAGCGGGCGCGCCCGATCCCAGTCCATAGATTGTCTTCGACGAAGCCCTCGTCGCCCGCCGCTGCACGCAACTCGGCCTGCCGCTGAACGCCGACACTGGTTGAGTCGAGCGACTTCGCGCGGATCGCATCTCCAGTGTCGG
This sequence comes from Sphingomonadales bacterium, assembly GCA_043737455.1. Taxonomy (GTDB): domain Bacteria; phylum Pseudomonadota; class Alphaproteobacteria; order Sphingomonadales; family Sphingomonadaceae; genus Sphingomonas_O. Next base: position 4,932 of record JAYTAR010000415.1, read on the forward strand.
AATCGAGTTTCGACAGCAGCCGCGCCGCATAAGCGCGCGCTTCATCTTCAGTCTCACGCACGATCACATGCGCGCGATAGCCGAACTTCAGGCTGCGTCCGTACCGCGCCGCGCGTGCGGTCATGTCAGCGATGATTTCACGTACCGCGGCCATTGTGTCGGGCCACATCAGATAAACGTCGCAGCCTTGCGCAGCCGCCTCGCGCGCGTCCTCGCTCAGACCGCCGAAGTAAAGCGGTGGGCAACGCCCCGATACGGTCGTGACACGTGGCGGCTCGATGGAGAAACGATAATGTTCGCCGCGATGATCGATCGGGTTGCCGCCGAGCAGGGCTTTGAGAATCTGCATGACCTCAAGCGTGCGCGCATAGCGCGGCGCACTTGCCATCTTCTCGCCAGGCAAATCGGACGAAATGATGTTGATTGTCAGTCGACCATTGGCGATTCGGTCGAGCGTTGCAATTTGACGTGCCAGCTGCGGCGGCCAGCTCTCGCCGACACGCACCGCCATTAACAGACGTATCCGCTGCGTCACCGTGGCGATCGCGGCAGCAAACGCGGTCGTATCCAGTCCGAGCGCATAGCCGCTGGGCAACAGTATGTTGTCGAACCCGCCCGCTTCGGCGGTCTGTACGATGTTGCGGCAGTGTTCCCAGCTCGAGGCCAGCATCGCGTCGGGTCGCCCGAGAAATTCATAGTCGTCGTCGCAAAGCGCCGAGAACCACGAAACCTCACATCCGGTCACGGCAACCTCTCCCCACGCGATGCGACGAGCACCGCATACCAACTCTGCCGCGTCCATTGCACTTTCCAAGCATCGGCAGCCTCCGCGATGCGTGCGGTATTTTGCGATCCGACGATGGGCACTGGATGCGCAGGGTGCGCCATGATCCAGGCGTAAGCGGCGGCCGTGCGCGAGACGTTATGCTCGTGCGCGACGGTGTCGAGTGCCGTGGCGACGGCGATCTCACGCGGCGTCGTCGGGGCTGCAATCCGTCCCCCTCCAAGCGGCGACCACGCCATGACCGCAAGATCGTGTTGTAACGCAAGATCCAGCGTCCCGTCGTTGATCGTCGTCAGGCACAGTGGCGAAAGCTCGGGCTGCGTCGTCGAAAGCGGCAGGTCGCGCGGCATGTGTGACAGTAGCGCAGTCGTTTGCGCAGGCGTCGCGTTCGATACACCGAACGCAGCGATCTTGCCCAACGCATAAGCTTTTTCGGCGAAGCGGGCGACTTCGTGCGGATGCGTCAGAATGTCCGGGCGATGTATCTGATAGAGGTCCAGTCGATCGACACCCAGGCGGCGAAGCGAAGCATCGAGCGCTTGGTCGAGATAAGAGGTCGAAGAGTCATAGGGTATGGGCGGTAGAATACCCCCTTTCGACGCTAGGACGACACGGTCGCGGAGCCCCGTGCTCTCAGCGAAAACCCGCCCCAGTAGCGCTTCGGCTTCTCCAAACCCGTCGCGCCCGTCGAAGCCGTAAATGTCGGCAGTGTCGAGAAAGCTGATCCCGGCACCGAGAGCAGCGTCGACCAGCGCGGTCGCATCCTTGACGCTGCGACCAGCAAACCGCCACATTCCCCAAGCCATCGACGAGATTACGATACCGCTGCGGCCTAGCAGACGGGTCGGCGTAACGGGCGCAAGCGACGACATCGCGGATCTCACTTTATGACAGCGCTATCCTATTGGCGTGACGAAAGAGTGGACGTCAAGCGCACGACAGACCCTCCGACAATCAGGCCGCAGGAGTCTCGACCGGCACGTCGACCGCGATCTCGCCTGGCTCGGCGTTCGGGTCATAATCCTCGGTGAAGCCCGCCTCGTCCTTTTCGAACATCGCAGCCATCACGTCGACACCCTGCGCCTGAAGATCGGCTTCTTCAGGACTGCGTGCCACGTTGACCTTCACCATTACCGCAACTTCGGGGTGGAGCTGGACGCGCACGTCATAAAGCCCGATTGCCTTGATGGGCTTGTCGAGGACGATCTGGTTCTTGACGATCTTGGCACCCTCAACTTCAAGCGCTTCGATGATGTCACGGACCGCGACCGAACCATAAAGCTGGCCCGTGTTCGATGCCTGACGGATCAGCGTGACCGATTTGCCGTCGACGTCCTTCGACGCTGCTTGCGCCGTGTCACGGCGCGTGTCGTTTTCGGCCACGATGCGCGCCTTGTTCGCCTCGAACACCTTGCGGTTTGCGGCGTTCGAGCGGAGCGCTTTCTTGTTGGGCAACAGGTAATTGCGCGCGAACCCGTCCTTCACGGTAACCACGTCACCGATCTGGCCTAGTTTCTCGACACGCTCGAGGA
>JAYTAR010000416.1:0-2919 GCA_043737455.1 Sphingomonadales bacterium
GCATGGCTGAGCAAGTCAACAATTTGATGCTGGAGCATCTCAAGCGATTTCAAGCGACGCTTGAAACTGTCGCGCGTGACGTCCGTGAGTTGAAGGTTCGGCAAAGCGAAACCCACTCGGCGGTGGTCGCGCTACGCCGCGACCAGGCAAACGACGCAGAAGTCGTTGCGCATCACCAAGTGCAGCTCGATACCGTCAACGACCGCCTCGATCGGATAGAACGTCGCCTCGAGCTGTCGATCTGACAGCTTGAAAAGCGCTGAGTATCTGCCCATCTGAAATTGACGTTAACGTAAAGCGATTGCCAGGAGCGCGCGTATGAAGATCCTCGTCCCCGTCAAGCGGGTCATCGATTACAACGTGAAGCCGCGCGTCAGGGCCGACGGCTCGGGCGTCGACCTCGCCAACGTCAAGATGAGCATGAACCCGTTCGACGAGATCGCGGTCGAGGAAGCGATCCGGCTGAAGGAAAAGGGCGTCGCGACCGAGATCGTGGCGGTGTCGATCGGCGAGCAGAAGTCGCAGGAAACGCTGCGCACCGCGCTTGCGATGGGCGCCGACCGCGCGATCCTGATCGTGAGCGAAACTACCGTGGAACCGCTCGGTGTCGCCAAGCTGCTCGCCGCTGTGGTCGCGGAAGAAGCGCCCGGGCTCGTCATCATGGGCAAGCAGGCGATCGACGATGACTCAAACCAGACCGGGCAAATGCTCGCGGCGTTGACGGGTCGCCCACAGGGCACGTTCGCGAGTGCGGTCGTCGTCGAGGGCGGTTTCGTCAAGGTAACGCGTGAAGTCGACGGCGGATCGGAAACGGTTAGCCTGACCATGCCCGCGATCGTGACCACCGACTTGCGCCTCAACGAGCCACGTTATGCGTCGCTGCCCAACATCATGAAGGCGAAATCCAAGCCGATGGCGCAAAAGACGCCCGCCGATTACGGGGTCGACGTGACGCCGCGGCTGACGACGTTGAAGGTCGTCGAGCCATCGAAGCGGGTGGCGGGGGTCAAGGTCGCCAATGTCGACGAACTCGTCGGCAAGCTTAAGACGCTTGGCGTAGTGGCATGATATTCGTTCTCCGGCGCAGGCCGGAGCGCTGGAGACGAGAAAGCAGCACGCGACGGCAGGTTTCCTGCTTTCGCAGGAGCACATGAGGAACTGATATGAAGACGTTGGTCTGGGTCGAGCATGACGGCAGCACGGTCAAGGATCCGACGCTCCCGGTCGTCACCGCCGCCGCGCTATTGGGCGACGTGCATCTGATCGTCGCCGGGTCGGGTGTCGCGGATGTCGCCGCGCAAGCCGCCAAGATCGCGGGCGTCGGCACGGTGCATGTCGCCGACGATGTGGCCTATGCCAACGCCTTACCCGAAAACGTCGCGCCGCTGATCGCGCAATTGATGTCGACGCACGATGCGTTCCTCGCGCCCGCGACCGCGATCGGCAAGAACATCGCGCCGCGTGTCGCGGCACTGCTCGACGTGATGCAGATCAGCGAGATTCTGACAGTCGAGGGGCCCGACAGCTTCACGCGCCCGACCTACGCGGGGAACGCGATCGCGACGGTCAAGTCGTCGGACGCCAAGCTGGTCATCACCGTGCGCGGCACCGCGTTTGCCAAGGCCGAGCGCGAGGGCGGCAGCGGCACGATCGAGGCTGTCGCGACGACCGGCGATGCGGGGCTGTCGACCTTCGTCGGCTCGGAGATCGCCAAATCCGAACGCCCCGAACTGACGAGCGCCAAGATCATCGTCTCGGGCGGCCGCGCGTTGCAGAACGGCGAGAATTTCAAGACGCTGATCGAGCCGCTCGCCGACAAGCTCCACGCCGGCGTCGGCGCCAGCCGCGCGGCAGTCGACGCAGGCTATGTCCCCAACGATTATCAGGTCGGCCAGACCGGCAAGATCGTCGCCCCCGAACTCTATGTCGCGGTCGGCATTTCGGGCGCCATCCAGCACCTTGCGGGCATGAAGGATTCAAAGGTCATCGTCGCCATCAACAAGGACGCGGAAGCGCCGATCTTCCAGATTGCGGACGTCGGCCTGGTCGGCGACCTGTTCAAGCTGGTGCCGGAGCTGACCGAGAAATTGTAACCGCGACCATGACGGACTGGCCTGCGAGCGGTGCCAAACGTTATCGCGCCGCAGTCCAAGCAGCAGACCTCCTTCGCATTTCGACCCTTTTCGGAGATAGCGGACGACCCGGGCAGCGGCTCGGCCGGCGCAAAATTTCTTCGATTGCCGACTTGATCGTTGCTGACGGGGTCATTGGCGGCATCGCAAGCGCGCTGTTGGGCCCTGCGGTGCGGCCAGTGCGCGCTTTGTTGCTCGACAAAAGCGATGAAGTGAATTGGCGCCTCGGCTGGCATCAGGATCGCGTGATCGTAGTCAAAGGCCGCCTCGACGTTCCAGGGTTCGGACCGTGGACAATCAAGGATGGGCAGCTTCACGTACAACCACTCGAATCCGTGCTCAGGAAGCTGTTGACGATCCGCGTCCATGTCGATGCCGTCGATACGCTCGATGCTCGGCTGCAAGTTCTGCCGGGATCTCCCGATCTTGGACGGATGACAGATCTGCAAATTGATGTGCTCGCGAAGGCGCACGAGCCCATGACCTGTATTGCCGACGCGGGAGACATCTGGGCATACTCGACCCTTACTGTTCATTCTTCGGCCGAGAAGATGCATCCGGGCCATCGCCGCGTCCTCCAACTCGACTATTCGGCAGAGAATTTGCCGGGAGGGCTTGAATGGGCGGCATTGGGTTGATGCTGGAAATTCTATCAGAACCGAGACAGAAACCCCGCGACATTGGCCCCGAGCGCCTCGATCGCGTAGCCGCCTTCCATCACTATCAGGGTCGGAAGGCCGAGCGCTGCCGCGCGGGCGCCGAGGCGGGCGTAATCTGCTGTCCGCAG
>JAYTAR010000417.1:0-2918 GCA_043737455.1 Sphingomonadales bacterium
GATTTCAAGCCCAAGACCGCCGAGGTGATGGAAACGCTCCCGTCGGAGGTCACCGTCGCGCTCGACGACTATCTTGCGCCGTTCCTGTTCCCGCCCAAGGAAGACGGCAGCGACCCGCGTGCCTGCCCGAATTGCGGCCCCGACGGCAAGGGCGGGCGGCTGGCACTGCGCGGCGGACGATACGGCGCGTTCGTTGCATGTTCGAACTATCCGGAGTGCAAATATACGCGCAAGTTCGCGCAAGGGGGGCAGGCTGAGGATGCCGCCGTCGCCGATGCCGAGCTTGGCACCGATCCCGCGAGCGGGCTTGGCGTCGCGGCGAAGTCGGGGCGCTTTGGCCCCTATGTCCAGCTGGGCGACGGCAAGGACGCCAAGCGCGCCTCGATCCCCAAGGACGCCGGACCCCTCGACCTCGAGCTCGCGCTCAAACTGTTGTCGTTGCCACGCGAAGTCGGTGTGCATCCCGAAACCGCCAAGCCGATCACCGCGAGCATCGGTCGTTATGGTCCATACCTCGCACATGATGGCAAATACGCGCGGCTGACCTCAACTGCCGAGGTGTTCGAGACCGGGATGAACGCGGCGGTCGTCAAGCTCGCCGAAGCCGCGGCGAACGGCGGTCGTCCGCAGCGCGGCGCTCAGGCCCCGCTGAAGGTCCTCGGCAAGCATCCGCGCACCGAGGCCGAACTGCGGCTGATGGAGGGTCGCTACGGTCCCTATGTCACCGACGGGACGACGAACGCCACTTTGCCCAAGTCGGTCGAGCCCGATGCGCTGACGCTCGACGAGGCAGCGCAGCTGATCGACGCTCGGGCCGCCGCCGCGCCCAAGCCGAAGGCGCGCAAGAAGGCGGTAAAAAAGCCCGCCAAAACAAATGTTAAGCCAGCGGCGAAGAAGGTCGCTAAGCAATAATGTTGGACGTTAGGGACACCCGATGACGACAACCGCCGATGCGCTGGCGCCGCTGCTGTGGGAACCCGGCAACCTCGTGCGCGCGATACAGTCGGCGGGCGTCACTATGTGGTCGTGGAACGTCGACACCGATGCGCTGGCGATGGATACCTGCGCGTATGACCTGTGGGGCATTCCGCCCGACACGAAGGTCTGCTTTGAGGACTTGTCGGCACACATTCATCCGTCGGATCGCGACCGCGTCCGTGCGGCGTTCAACGCGACGCGCGGGATCATCGGCGCGTTCGAAATCGATTTTCGCATCTTGATCGGTGAGGAACTCAAGTGGATTTCGGCGCGCGGCCAGGGGCATGACAAGGGGATCGTCGACCGGGTGATGGTCGGCATCTTCATCGACGTCACCGGCCGCAAACAGGCCGAAGAGAGCCGCGAGCTGCTTGCCGGCGAGATGAGTCACCGCGTTAAGAACCTGCTCGCCATCGCGACCGGGCTGACCGCAATCACGTCACGCTCGACGACGACGACGCAGGAGATGGCGAGCGAGCTGACGCTGCGGTTGACGGCGCTAGGGCGCGCGCACGACCTCGTCCGACCCGTGCCGGGCCAGACGCAGGCGGCCTCCGCGTTGCTCGGCGATCTGCTGACGGTCCTGCTTGCGCCCTATGACGATCTCGGCGCGTTCAGCGGGCGCATCCGCGTCTCGGTGCCGCGCATGCGCGTCGGCGAATCGGCGACGACGATCGTGGCCATGATCGTGCATGAGCTCGCGACGAACTCGGTGAAGCATGGCGCGCTGTCGGTCGACACCGGCACGATCGACCTGTCGTGCTCGACGCGCGACGAAGCCGTTACCCTGGTCTGGACCGAGGCGGGAGGACCGCCGGTACAGGCGCCGCAGGGAAAGCTCGGTTATGGCAGCAAGCTCGTCGACCGGAGCATCAGTGGCCCGCTGCGCGGCTCGATCGCGTATGAGTGGAACAAAAACGGTGTCGTCGTCACGATGGTGCTGAACCCCGATCGGCTCGCGGCCTAGCTTGGGCTCGGCTCACTCCCACTCGATTTGTTCCTATGAACCATGAGCGGTTGATTTATCCTCGTAAAAATCTTTGGAAACCAGAGAACTACCGTCACAGGGCCCGGTAAAAAATAAGTCTTGGCCAAATCCACGACAGATTACGACACGTCATCCGGCACCCTTCGATCGTGCTTTGACAACCTCGGAAAGGTACCTCGAACGTCGTTTTCCAACGATCTCGCTTATGCCAGCTGATGCGTGCTGAAATAACGTCACCGAGCATAACCCAGTATGAGGCCGTCTGACTCCATTGGATCGTCTCCTTGTGCGGCGCGCCGCTCAGCTGCGAACGCGGCAGGCTTCGCCTTCATCATGGATGGAGACGAACATGACCAACGAGGTTGAACGTCGCCCACGGCCCGGCAAGCCCTATGCTGGCCTATGCTGGCCTATACTGGCCTCCGCCGCACGATACGAAGGCCTGAGCTGAAGCTTATGGTGCCACTCGCCGCTGATGGCTTCATTACTCAGCATGACGGCTCGGTTAAATCGCTGCTTCGAATGCTGCCGTTGGCGAGGTGGATACCGCCCGTCTATGAAGCGGAAATGGCAAGGATTACGAGAAGTGTTGCGACAGGTTCGGCCCGAACGGACGTCAACATCGCTATTTTTGCATTCTTGCTTAGCTACCCGTGGGAATTTCTGCAGGTTCCATTCTACCAAAGCATGCCGAGCGCGAGTCATTGGAGCGGCGTTGTCATATGCAGCACCGCAGCGCTTGGCGATGCGATCGTCATGCTTGTCGCATTCTGGCTTACCGCGCTCGTAGCGCGATCGGGACGCTGGGTGGTCGAGCCCCGCGCGGGCCACGTGGCCCTTTTTGTTGCAACCGGCCTCCTACTCACTGTTGTGATCGAGCACGTCGCAGTGCGATCGCAATGGGGCTGGCGCTATGAACCGAACATGCTGGTGATACCCTTGCTCGGCACTG
>JAYTAR010000418.1:0-2915 GCA_043737455.1 Sphingomonadales bacterium
TCGTCAGTCTTGCGGTGGCGCAAAATCGGTTAGCCGCGCCTTAACGCTGCCGCGCTAGACCAACGATCATGCCGACGGTCCCGACATCGCGAGCGCCCGCTTCGTTGGAACCCGAACGGTTGCGCCTCGACGCGGCCGGGCGATTGCTCGCCGGCAGTGCGCGGCTGCTCGCGCTCAACGCGCGCGCCGGTGGCGCGATCGGCAATGTGCTCGCGGTGCCGCCGCTGGCGATGCTCGCTCAGCTTGTGCGTACGCTCGACGTCCCGCTCTCGCGCGCTTTGGTCGTGGCCGAGGGTGGCGACGATCTTGAACTACGCGTCGCCGCGACTCGAACTGCCGACGAAATCGATATGGTCGCGACCGGCTGGGTATCGCGACGCGCGCGTACCTCATGGCTGGCAGAGGCGCCCGAGCCAGTGTCGTTCGCCATCGCGCCGTCGTGGCGCTGGCGCAGCGACACGGCGCTGGTGCTGACCGCGCTCGACCTTGCGCCCGACGACGGCGGAGATTTGCGCGCCGCCGACATGCTCGGCAAGCCACTGACGCGCCTCGTCCGTTTGATCGAGGATGCCACGGGCGACCTGCCGCTGATCGCTGCGCTGGCGAGCGGCACCGGGTTTGCCGATCAGCGCGCGGTGCGTCGCGACCAACCCGAAGTCGAGATCCGCCTGTCCGGGCAGCCATTGCACGATGCAGAAGGTAAGCTCGCAGGATTTGCCGGGACCGCGGGGCCGATCTCGTCTGCGGTGGCCGAACCCGCCACCGATCCGCGCTTCGCCGAACGGCTTGGGCGTGCCCTGCGCATGCCGCTCGACCGCATCGTCGCGCGCGCCGAATCGATCGCGGCGCAAACCGAAGGGCCGCTGCGGCGTGACTATGCCGATTACGCCGGCGACATTGCGAGCGCGGGGCGTCATTTGCTCTCGCTCGTCGACGATCTTGCCGATCTCGAGGCGGTCGAACGCCCCGGCTTCACGATCGTCGGTGAAGCGATCGACCTCGCCGACATCGCGCGTCGCGCGGCCGGACTGCTCCAGGTACGCGCCGCCGATCGCGGCGTCCGCATTGATCGGCCCGATACCCAGGAGATGCTGGGCGCAGTCGGCGACTTCGGGCGCGTGCTCCAGATTCTCGCCAATCTGATCGGGAACGCGGTCCGCTACTCGCCGCCCGGCGCCATGGTCTGGCTCCGCACCGAAGGCGACGACGACACCGCGGTCGTCATCATCGCCGACCAGGGCAAGGGAATTGCCGCCGAGGATCAGCAACGCATTTTCGAAAAGTTCGAACGCGTCGATCCGGGCGAACCCGGTGGCAGCGGTCTTGGCCTCTACATCTCGCGTCGACTGGCGCGCGCGATGGGGGGCGACATCACCGTCGACAGCGCGGCGGGGCAGGGCGCACGTTTCGTGCTGACGCTGCCGCGCAGCTAGCGGTCGACGTCGCGGCGGCGGATCAGATGACCGCGCACACGGTCTTCGTCTCCAGATAGGCATCGAGCGCCTCACGCCCCGAATCGCGGCCCCAGCCCGAGGCTTTCATCCCACCGATCGGCAGCGCGGCATCGTACATGGCATGCGAATTGATCCAGACGGTACCCGCGCGGATCGCAGCCGCCGTGCGATGTGCGGTCGACAGCGACTCGGTCCACACCCCCGCCGCCAACCCATAGTCGCTGTCGTTCGCCGCCGCGATGACATCGGCCAGATCGTCGAAACGCTGCGCCACCAGGACCGGCCCGAACACTTCTTCACGAACGATCTCCATGTCGCCGGTCACGTCGGTGACGATGGTGGGTGACACGAACGCGCCGTTCGCTGCGATCGGATCGCCGATCAACGTCGCGCGCCCCGCCACCGCGCGCTCGACGAACCCGGCGACGCGTGTGGCATGCGCAGCCGAGACCAAGGGGCCAAGTGTGGTTGCAGGGTCGAGGCCATGGCCCGCCTTCAAACCACGCGCATGCTCGGCGACCCCTTCCATCAGCCGGTCGAAGACGCTTGCATGAGCGTAGACGCGGCTGCCCGCGATGCACACCTGCCCGCCGTTGAAAAAGATCGCATTGGCGACGCCGGGGATCGCGGCGTCGAGATCGGCATCGGCGCAAACGATGACTGGGGACTTGCCGCCGAGTTCGAGGCTGACCTTTTTCAAATTGCCCTTCGCGGCGTCGAGGATCGCGCGACCGGTCGCGGTCGAGCCAGTAAACGCGATCTTGTCGACGCCCGGATGCGCGGCAAGCGCGGCGCCCGCCTCACGTCCATAGCCGGTGACGAGATTGACGACGCCGGGCGGCAAGCCCGCCGCGTGCATCAGCTCGATCAGCCGTACCGCGGTCAAAGACGTGTCCTCGGCAGGCTTGAGCACCACCGTGCAGCCTGCCGCGAGTGCGGGGGCGAGCTTCATCGCGGTCAGCACCAAAGGCGAGTTCCAAGGGACGATCGCGCCGACCACGCCGACGGGCTCGCGCCGCGTATAGGCATGGATGATCTTGCCTGGCGGGGCGTAGCCGATCGAGGTCGGGATCGTCGCGCCCTCGATCGACTGCGCGAGGCCCGAGAAATAGCGGAACTGGTTGGCCGCGCCCGGTATCTCCGCCCAGCGTCCGACGAACAGCGGCTTGCCCTGATCGAGCGTCTCGAGCTCGGCGAGTTCGTCGATGTTCGCCTCGATGGCATCGGCGATCGCCCATAAGAGTTTCGCGCGCGCGAGCGGCAGCGTGTCCGACCAGCCCGGCAGCGCGGCACGCGCGGCGGCGACCGCGCGGTCGACATCGTCGGCGGTGCCGCGTGCGATCTGCGCGATCGTCTCGCCCGTCGCGGGGTCGATCGTCGCGAGCGTGGCGTCGCCGTGGCTCCAGCTGCCGCCGATACAATGACCAAAGGTCGCGCGATCGACAAAGGCTTGCGCGGGCG
>JAYTAR010000419.1:0-2912 GCA_043737455.1 Sphingomonadales bacterium
GGGCGCGCGCGGGACGATCGTGCCGTGGGTGGTGCAGGTCGACAAGTTCGGCGAAGCACAAGCGGTCGCGCCCGCCAATGCCGACTATGCTCCCACCGACCCGCAGATCGCGTTCCACCTCGCGCGCTTCATCGAGCAGGTCCGCGCGATCCCGTCGGACCCGATCATCGTTCGCGAAAACTGGCTGCGCGCCTATGATTTCACGACCGACAAGGGCGCGCTGGCGCTCAACGACTATGCACGCACCAACGACCCGTTCGCCAATATCGGCAAACAGCAGGTCGCGGTCGATGTCGCGAGCGTGATCCGCGCGTCAGCGACGAGCTTCCGCGTCGCCTGGACCGAACGTCGCTATCGGGACGGCAGCCTTGCCGAAACCACGCGCTGGTCGGCGATCCTCTCCGTCACCATCCAGACCCCACGAACGCCCGATGCGCTTCGCAAGAACCCGCTCGGCCTGTTCGTCAACGCCATCAACTGGTCGAAGGAACTCGGATCATGACATATCGGCAATTCAATTCCGCGAGGTGGGCGATTGCCCTTTCGGCGGCGGCATTCCCGATTGGCGGTATCGCCGCCAAGAACGCCCCGCGCTTGGTTTTGGGCAATGCCATTGAGGCACAGCGACAGGCCGAACCGCCCAAGTCCGTCGAGGTCGTGGCGATCCCGGTTCCGCTGCCTTTGCCCAACCAACTCAAATTCGTTTCGCGTCCGTCCCCCCTGCGGACCGCGAACCGCTCCCGCCCGGCTCGAGGTCCTTCTGACCCCCACAGCCGGGTGGGAGCGGCCAATAACGCGGCGCGCGTTCAACCTGAGCGGTCCGGCTTTTTCAACGCGATCCAGCAATATGCCTATGCCGATGGCGCGCTCTATCAGGTCTATACCGCACCCGGACAGATTACCGACATCATGCTCCAGGACGGCGAGCAACTGGCCGGAACGGGGCCGGTTGCGGCTGGCGACACCGTGCGCTGGGTGATCGGCGACACGACCAGCGGTGCGGGTCCAGCCACGCGTGTCCACATCCTCGTCAAGCCTACCCGCGCCGACCTCGCGACCAACCTCATCATCAATACCGACCGGCGCACCTATCATCTCGAACTACGCGCCAGCCCGACGACCTACATGGCGTCGGTATCCTGGACCTATCCGCAGGATGCGCTGATCGCGATCCGGCGCGCCAATGCCGACGCAGCGCGCGCGGAACCGGTAGCCGCCGGTATCGACATTGCCGCGCTCGAATTCGGCTATGTGATCTCAGGCGACAAGGCCGCATGGAAACCGGTTCGTGCCTTCGACGACGGCGTTCGTGTGTTCATCGAGTTTCCGCAAAACATCGCACAGGGCGATATGCCGCCGCTCTTTGTGATCGGCACGGGAGGTGATGGCGAGCTCGTCAACTACCGTGTCAGCGGCCATCATCTGATCGTCGATCGGCTGTTCGCCGCTGCCGAGCTGCGACTTGGCGACAAGCGCTCGGCGCAGCGGGTCCGCATCGTCCGGTCCGTCGCGAAAGCGCGGCGATGAGCACCACAACGGCCCCGACCGCGCAATCGGCGGACGCCGCCGTCAAGCTGCGCGGCGATCCGCCGCGCGTCATGCGATTGTCGCGCAAAGCGATTGGCATCGGTGCTGCGGTTTCACTGGCAGCGATCGGCGGCGTGCTTGTCTATGCGCTGCAACCCGGTGGCACTGACGCGCCTGCAGAGCTATTCAACACCGATGCGCGCGCGACCGCCGACGGTCTCGAAGGCGCACCCAAGGATTATAGTCAGGTTCCCAAGCTCGGCCCGCCATTACCCGGCGATCTCGGCCGTCCGATCCTTGCCGCACAGCGAAACGGTGAGGTCGTCCCCATCCCGCCGATTGGAACGCCCAAGCCCGACAACGCTGCCTCGCGCGCCGATGCCGCCCGCCAACTTGCCGCGCAGGAACGCGACGCGGCGCGCACAAGTCGGCTGTTTTTGGGCGGGGCGACAGGCGGCAGCACTACGCCGACAAATTCGCTGCAAGACCTTCCTTCGCTTGGTGTTGCGGCACCGCCATCAACAACGCAATCGGCTGCACCGACTGACGGCACAACGACGTCGCAGTCGGGCAAGCGTGCCTTTCTCGACCGCGCGACCGACCGGCGGACGATCGCGAATGACCGTCTTTCCGGTCCGCCCGATCCCTATGTCGTGCAGGCGGGCAGCATCATTCCAGCAGCGTTGATCACTGGCATTCGCTCGGACCTGCCTGGGCAGATCACCGCGCAAGTCACGCAGAATGTCTATGACAGCCCGACCGGCCGCATTTTGCTGATCCCGCAAGGCAGTCGTTTGATCGGCGATTATGATTCCGAAATATCGTTCGGCCAGAACCGGGTGCTGCTGACATGGAACCGGCTCATTCTTCCCGACGGGCGCTCGATCACGCTCGATCGGCAGCCGGGGGCCGATGCAGCGGGCAATGCCGGGTTGCAGGACACGACGAACTATCATTGGGGCAGTCTCGCCAAGGCGGCGCTGATCTCGACCATCTTGGGTGTCGGGGCAGAACTTGGGTCGGGGAGCGACGATGCGCTGACCCGTGCGCTGCGCACCGGCACGCAGGATACAGTCAATCAGGCCGGGCAACAGGTCGTGCGGCGGCAGTTGAACGTCGCGCCGACACTATCGATACGACCGGGTTTTCCGCTGCGCGTCATCGTGACACGCGACTTGATCTTGGCACCCGTCGGAAGTGGGCAATGACCAAGCTGAAATTGAGCGATCTGACCGAAGACAAGCCGGTTCGCGTAACGGTCGATTTGCCGGCCTCAGTTTATTGCGACCTAGGCTCAGGACTCATTGATCAAAGCCAGAAGATGATGGTGGCAGCGATGCAGATGGCGGACATGCAGGTGTGGGCGCATCGGTCGTAGCGGGTAT
>JAYTAR010000420.1:0-2908 GCA_043737455.1 Sphingomonadales bacterium
CTTTACGACCAGCTCGACTCGGGGCGTTCGGATGCACCGGGCGACCCGGCGAATTGGCATGTCGCGCGCTTCGTCGACGAGCTCGAGGCGGTGCGCGTCGGCCTGGGCGTGCCGCGCTGGCATGTCGTCGGCGCGAGCTGGGGCGCAACGATCGCGCTCGAATACGCCGCGCGGCACCCGCGCGCGCTGGCGAGCGTCGTGCTGCAATCGCCGCTCGTCGCGACCGAAGTTTGGTTGCGTGACGCCGTCCGCCTGAAAAACGCGATGCCCGCGTCGGTGCGCCACCTGCTTTACGCCTGCGACGCACCGGAGGCGGCCACCGTCGAAACCTGCGACGCCGCCACCGCGGAGTTCGACCGTCGGCATGTCCAGCGTTTCGATCCCGCCCCCGACATCGCCGCGTACCGTGATGCGTTGCCGCGCAGCTTCAGCACCGAGATCTACAATCACATGTGGGGCCGCGCCGAATTCGTCGCGACGGGTACATTGAAGGACTATGACGGGCGCGCGCTCCTCGACAGGCTCGATGGGCTGCGTACCCTGTTCGTGGCGGGCGAGTGGGACGAAGCGACCCCGGCGACCGTCGCGGGTTTCGCCGCCGCCGTCCCCGGCGCGTCGTTCCGGGTGGTCCCGAACGCCGCCCACGCCGCGCTCAACGACAATCCCGGCGCCTATCTCGACATCCTGCGACCCTGGCTCGCCGCGCACGACCTTGCCGAGCTTGCGCCGACGCCTTAGCCCGGCGTGCATGTATTTCCTGTCCGACAATGCCGCCGCGGCTTGCCCCGAAGTGATCGACGCGGTCGTCGCGGCAAATCAGGCGACCGCGCGCGCCTACGACAGCGATGCGTGGAGCGTGCGGCTCGACGCGGCGTTCGGCGACTGGTTCGGCCATGCCTGCACGGTATTCCCGGTGTCGACCGGCACCGCGGCGAATGCGCTGGCGCTGGCTTCGATGCTGCCGCCGTACGGCGCGGTCGTCTGCCACCGCGACGCGCATATCCACGTCGACGAATGCGGGGCGCCCGAGTTCTTCACCGGCGGTGCGAAGCTGCTGCTCGCCGAGGGGGCGCATGGCAAGCTGACCGCACAGTCGATCGAGGCGGCGCTCGGCGGGCACCGCGGCGATGTCCATCAGGTCCAGCCGCGCGTCTTGTCGCTGACCCAGGCGACCGAAAGCGGCACAGCTTATACCCCCAACGAGCTCGCGGCGCTCGGCGAGATGGCACAGGCGCGCGGCTGGCGGGTGCACATCGACGGTGCGCGCTTCGCCAACGCGCTCGCATACCTCGGCTGCCATCCCGGCGAGATCAGCTGGCGGGCGGGCGCGGCGGCGCTCAGCCTCGGTACGATCAAGAACGGCGGGCTGTCGGCGGAAGCGATCGTGGTGTTCGACGCGGACCTCGCCGACGATCTGCGCTTTCGCCGCAAGCGCGCCGGGCAGATGCCGAGCAAGGGGCGTTTCCAGGCGGCGCAACTGCTCGCGATCGTCGAAAGCGGCGCGATGCTGCGCAACGCCCGCGCCGCCAACGAGGGCGCGCAGCGGGTCGCGGCTGCGATTCCGACGCGACTGCTCGCGCCCGTCGAGGCGAACGAGCTGTTCGTCGGGCTCGGTCCGCATGCGCCCGCATTGCGTGCGCAGGGCTTCGACTTCTACGACTGGGGCGCAGCGGGTTCGGGCGAGGCGCGCTTCGTCGTCGCGTGGGATACGCCGCGTGGCGCTGTCGACGCGCTCGCCGCGGCCCTCGCGGCGCTGCCTGCGTGAACGCGCCGGTGCTCGAAATCCACGCCGCGCCGCAGCGGCGGACACTGCGCACGACGACGATCGTCCAGTTCCTGACGTTGGCGGCGATCTGGGGTTCGACATGGATCGTCATCAAGGGCCAGCTCGGCAGCGTTCCGGTGGCATGGTCGGTCAGCTACCGCTTCCTAATCGGTGCGGCGGCGATGGCGGTGCTGACCCTCGTCGTCGGGCGGCGGCTGCGGCTGCCCGCGGTCGGCCACGCGATCGCGCTGCTCGTCGGCGCGCTGCAATTCGCGCTCAACTTCAACCTTGTCTACGAGGCCGAGCGTCACGTCACCTCGGGGCTGGTGGCGCTGATCTTCGCGCTGATCGTGGTGCCCAACACGCTGCTCGCGCGTGCCTTCCTGGGGCAGCGCATCGCCCCCGCGTTCGTATTGGGCAGCGTCATCGGCATCGCGGGCGTCGCGCTGTTGGTCGGCGGCGACCTAGGCGGGCAGAGCAATGCACCGCTGGGTATCGGCCTCGGCGTCGTCGCGGTGTTGTGCGCGAGCGCGGGCAACGTCCTGCAAGCCACCGAGCGCGCGCGCATTCTGCCGCTCGAGCCGCTGCTCGCCTTCACGATGCTATACGGCGGGCTGATCGCCGGGGCGGTCGCATGGGCCCTCGACGGGCCGCCACCGCCCTCGCCGTCGCCAAGCTACGTAGGTGGCCTCGCCTATCTTGCGATCATCGCGTCGGCGCTGGCGTTCCGGCTGTATTATTCGCTGATCCGCGAAATCGGCCCGGCGCGCGCCAGCTATGTCAACGTCGTCGTGCCGGTCATCGCGATGGGGCTGTCGACAGTCTTCGAATCCTATATTTGGACATGGGGATCGGCAGCGGGAGCGGTGCTGGCGATGGTCGGACTAGTCATCGCCCTGCGTAGCCGGGCATGATCCGCGCGGCGCTTCTACTTGGCCTGCTCGCGGTTCCTGTCGCGGCCGAAGTCACCAATGTCCGCGCTGGGCGACTGCTCGATGTCGAGCGCGGGCGCGTGCTGACCGACCAGATGATCACCATCGACGGCCAGCGCATCGTCGCGATCGGGCCGTGGCGCGGCGCGCCGGTAAAGGGCGTGGTCACCGACTGGTCCAGAAAGCTGGTGCTGCCTGGCCTGATCGACCT
>JAYTAR010000421.1:0-2907 GCA_043737455.1 Sphingomonadales bacterium
ATCGGGACTGCCGAACTGCTGTTTGATGAGCTCGGCAAGCCGTCCCGACGGGGCCGCGCTGGTCGGCGACAGGCACTGCCAGAAGAAGCTGTGGTTCCAGATCTGCGCCGCATTGTCGAACACCACGCGGTCCTCCGCATCGCGCTGATCGATGATCAGCTCGACGAGCGATTGCCCCTCAAGCCCCTTGTCCGCGACCAGCTCGTTCGTCTTGTCGACATAGGATTTGTGATGCTTGCCATGGTGAAAATCGAGCGTCTCGCCGCTCATATACGGGTCGAGCGCCGCGCGGTCATAGGGCAGGTCGGGCAAGAGGAATGGCATCGGGCAGCTCCTTGGTTGACGGCGTGAACGCGTCAGTTCGCCCAAGGGTCGCACTCTAAGCACCACTCCCCAGCAAGTCGTGCCGCCGCAGCGCATGGCGCAGCTGATCGTAGCTGAGCGACAGCGCCTTTGCCGCCGCGCGCTGGTTATGCCGGTGCGTCGCGAGCGTCTGCGTCAGCAAGTTGCGCTCAAAGCCGAGGACCGCATCTTTGAACGTCGCCCCGGCGGAGGCCGGGGCCGCGATCGATGCAGTGCCAAAATCGCCACCTGTCCCGGCCTCCGCCGGGGCGACGATATTGGTCTGCCACGGCGACGCGAAGGGATCGAACTCGATGTCGGCGATCGGGACGGTCGGCCGATCCCAACGATAGACCGCGCGCTCGACCACATTGCGAAGCTCACGGACGTTACCGGGCCAGGCATAGGCGTCGAGCGTCGCCATCGCCGCAGCCGCGAACCCCGGCCACTCGCGCCATTCGAGCTCGGCCGCCATGCGTCGCCCGAAATGTTCGGTCAGCACCGCCACGTCGCCGTGACGCACGCGCAACGGCGGCAGCGTGACGACCTCGAACGCCAGCCGATCGAGCAGGTCGGCGCGAAAGCGGCCGCTATCGACAAGTGCGGGCAGATGTTCGTTGGTCGCGGCGACGATGCGCACGTCGACACGCAGCGGCCGGTTGGATCCGATGCGCGTTACCTCGCCATATTCGACCGCGCGCAACAGCCGCTCCTGCGCCGCCGCCGATAGCGTCGCGACTTCGTCGAGGAACAACGTTCCGCCATCGGCTTCCTCGAATCGCCCTTCGCGCGCGCGCGTCGCGCCGGTGAAGGCACCCGCCTCGTGCCCGAACAACTCGGCCTCGATCAACGTCTCGGGAAGGGCTGCACAGTTCATCGTGACCAATGGCCCCGCCCAGCGCGGGCTGAGGCGATGAAGCCGTTCGGCGACGAGCTCCTTGCCGGTCCCGCGCTCGCCGATCACGAGCACGGGCCGGTTGAGCGCAGCCGCGCGGCTGGCGCGCTCGATGCTGTCGAGGAACACGCTCGACTGCCCGACGACCTGGCTGCTTCGCTCCATTGCCAATTGTTGGTGGATTTATTGCTACTCTGGCAAGTGCAAAGTGAAACTTAGGCGAGAAAACGCCCGATTTGCTGAAGTTTTGAAACTGGCACGCATTCTGCACAACGGTTCATATCCGCAGGGAGCAACCCGCGGGCCAGGTTCTAGGGAGACTTCACATGTTTATGACCGCACTCAACATCCGCCAGACCGCCACTGCCGTCGCTGCCGCGCTGCTCGGCACCACCACGTTGATCGCGATGTCGGCATCGCCTGCGCACGCCGCAACGCAGGCAATGTCGGCGTCGCCTGCGCACGCCGCGACCGAGTTCCAAAAGCAGGTCGAACGCCAGATCGCGGCCAACCCGGCAGGCGTGACCAAAAGGCACCTTGGTGAATCCGGCGTCGCGATCGTGGCGATCCGCATCGATGCGGCGGGAAGTATCCTGTCGACGGGCGTTGCGCGGTCGTCGGGCCGCCCCGCGCTCGATGCCGAAGCGGTCGCCACGGCCAATGCCGTCCGCTATCCGCAAGGGCCCGCGCCGCGCACCGTTGCGGTCGTGATCACCTTTGGCGGCGCGACGGCACCGGCCGCTGCACGGAGCGCCGCGATCGCGCAGACCTATGTCAATGCCAAGGGCCAGGCCCTTGCTGCCGAGACGCCCGCCAGCCCGAAAGGCTGACCGGACACCCAGGTCGGGGCGGGCCCCTTGCAACGATGTCCCGCCCCGGCAACACAGTGAAGTAACCGATTTCAAGGAAACAATGATGGGTATTTTCTCCCGCACGCGCGACATCATCGCGGCGAACATGACCGACCTGCTCGACAAGGCGGAAGATCCCGCAAAGATGATCCGCATGATCATCCTCGAAATGGAGGAGACTTTGGTCGAGGTGCGCGCGACCGCCGCGCGGACGATCGCCGACCAAAAGGAAATGCGCCGTCACATCGGCAAGCTCGGCACGCTCGAGGCGAGCTGGGAGGAAAAGGCCGAGCTCGCGCTGTCGAAGGGCCGCGAAGACCTTGCCAAGGCCGCGCTGATCGAACGCCAGAAGGCGACCGATATGATCGAGCGGCTCGAGTGCGAAATCGTCGTTCTCGACGATGCGCTCAAGTCGTCGGAGACCGACATCGCCAAGCTGCAGACCAAGCTGCGCGACGCGCGCGCCAAGCAGAACGCGATTGCGACGCGCATTGAAACCGCGACCAACCGCATCCGCGTGCGCGAGGCCTATGCCGGGCAGCGCGTCGAGGAAGCGTTCTCGCGTTTCGACATGCTCGAACGCCGCGCCGACCTGGTCGAGGGCCGCGCCGACGCATTGTCGATGGGCGCGCCAAAGTCGCTCGACGAGGAGATCGCCGAGCTGGCGTCTGCCGAGAAGGTCGACGCCGCGCTCGCTGCACTGAAGGCGCGCGCCGCTAATCGGGAGGCTTGAGATGACCGAGGACGGCGTAGCCTTGCTCGTCGCGCCGGTCATCGTCGGCTTCCTGTTCATCGGGCTGCCGTGGCTGATCCTCCACT
>JAYTAR010000422.1:0-2886 GCA_043737455.1 Sphingomonadales bacterium
ACGCCGCGCATGCGGCGCGGTTGCTCAGCGCGTAGTCGGGCTAGGTGAGCCCGAGCTTGCGCAGCGCACGATAGCCGTTCGCCTTCAGGCCGTTCGTTGTGGGGTATCGCCCCGGACTTTGGGGCGTGATCCCCAGTCGCCGCAGCGTCGCGTTCATCGCGCGCGCATCCGCCTCGGCATAGCTCCACTCGCTACGCCAAGTGATCGAAAAGCTGATCGAAACCGACGGTCCGTTCTGCACCCAATGCGGGGCCTTGACCGGTACATAGAGGCCGATGCCGGGCGAGAGCGCAAACGACCGCCCCTTCGCCGCAATATCGTCATGCCACGGCAGGTTGCGGTGGCCGCCGACGTGAAAGCGTTCGTGTTCGACCCCGGCGACGACGTTCTCATCGGCGGCGGGAAAGACGGTCATCGTCTTGGTACCGGCGAGTTGCAGCAGGATGTTGTGTTCAGGATCGAAGTGGAACGGCGTGACCGACTGTGGGCTCGAGATGAAGATGAAGCCTTCCTGCTTGAGCATCGCGCCCGTCGCGGGGCTGACGATTGGGCCCAGTTCGGCAAGCGTCGCGCCAAGCAGTGCGCAGTAGGCGGGATCGCGCTCGACAAACTTCAGGACGAGCCACGAGC
This sequence comes from Sphingomonadales bacterium, assembly GCA_043737455.1. Taxonomy (GTDB): domain Bacteria; phylum Pseudomonadota; class Alphaproteobacteria; order Sphingomonadales; family Sphingomonadaceae; genus Sphingomonas_O. Next base: position 631 of record JAYTAR010000422.1, read on the forward strand.
CGTTTTCCTCGATGCCGCGGATCGTCTCGGCGATCGACAGCCCGTTGCTGATCGCGGCCTCCGCGTCGACCCCGACGGGCAGGTCACCGCGGTTATATTCGACCGTCGCGGGGTCCATCCGCGCGGCGAGCGCGACGAGCGCGTCGAGCGAGAACATCGCATGATTGGCGAGCGTGTGCGCGACGAGGCCGGGCGTCTCGGGATAGAGCGCGGCAAAATTGTCGAGCTCGGGAAAAGCGGTCATGCACGTGCCTTTAATCGGTCGACGCCGCGTTCGAGCGTACGCACGGCGGCGAATGTCGCGCGGCGGCGCAGGCCGGAGAGCGGCACGCTGATCCGCACCAATGTGCGGCGTTCGCCCCACAGACTGTCGATCATCGGATGGTCGGGTGCGGCGCAACTGTCCATCCAGGCGATCGCAGGATCACCAAGGATTTTGAGATTGTCGAGGCTGAGCAGTACCCCGGGTGAGAAGCGGGCATAATCCTCGTCAAAGGCGATCTTGAAGCTGAAGCTGCCTGGCGGCGTCCGGAAATTGACGAGCATCGCGATCGCGCGTCCGTCGAGATCGAGTCGCCGCAGGTCGAGCCGCCCCGCCGAATGGGCCCCCGCAAGCGCCGCGCGCGTGAAAGATGCGGTCGCGTGGTCGTTCGCGAGTGCGGCCCCTTCGCGGCCTTTCCACCCTGCCGCTTCCAGTGCAAGGAAGCTTTCGACCCAATCGTCAAGCACATCGAAAGAGGAGAACTGGCGAAACTCAACTTCACCCAATTCGTCAAGTCTGGCATGCAAACGACGCAATTCCTTCCGTTTTTTCGCGCGGACATTTGCTTCATAATAAGCTTCGGGCGACAGCGGCGAGGCGAGCAGCGCGCGTTGCGACCGATGCACCACCGCCGCGCCTTCGCGCGCGCAAAGCAACGCAGCGGCGAGCGGTCCTTCGCCATCGAGCGTGGTGACGTGCAGGAAGCCGGCGGTGGCAGGCTCGTCATCGAGCAGTGCGAGCACGCCTTGCCAGAAGATCACCTCGACCCCGCGCCGCACGAGCGGCGTGCCAAGGAAGCAATTGTAATGCAGCCAGTTCTGGATGTGCCCGATCGTGAGACGTCCGTAACGCCGCGCACCAACGACGGGCATCAGGCCGATCAACGTGCCGCTTTCGCGCACGACAAGCATGCGGGTGTCGTCGGGCAGCGCAAGGTGCGCGATGCCCGGTTCGACGAACCAGCGCTCGAGGAACGCGTTCGGCTCGCTCGCGTCCAGCGCCAGTGCATCCCATTCGTCCACCGTGACGGCTTGCGCGACATTGCGCAGCGCGACGACCGCACTGCCAGCGATGACGAAATCATGCCGCATCGCGTTCACCGCGCACGCTCGAACGCAGTCAGAACGTCGTCGAGACCAGCGGGAAGGACGCCGCGCCTGGCGAAATGCGCGAAAACGCCGTCCCACCAGCGCCAGAACGTTGCAAGGTCACGCGCGTCGCGGACGTAGGGCGTGTGCCCCGGCACCAGCGAGGGCGTATGAAACGACAGGCTAAACAACCGGTGTCCCAGGTCGAGCAAGGTATCGATCGCGGTGATGGCATCAGCGACCGGTACCCCTTCGGGCGTCAGCGCTACGCGCGCGAGCAGCCCGCTGCGCGCCATCGTTCCGCGCAGATGCTCGGCGCGGAACAGCCCGGGCCAATTCGCCAGCATGCCGGTAAACGCGGTCGTCAGCGGCAGCTCGTTGAATTCCTCGGCAATACGGTACGGCCAGAGCGGATGGCGCGTGAAGTCGGGCCCGCCTTGGTTGCGATAGTCGAACGAGGCGCGCACCGAGACGTCGAGCCGATAACCCGCCGCCACCAGCAGCTCGGCGGTGTCACGGCCGATGCCGTAGCGACCGGCACGATAAACGACGGGGCGCACGCCGATCGTCGCCTCGATCCGGTCGGTCAGCATGGCCAGCTTGGCGGCTTGAAGCGCGCGCGGCAGGTTCCCGGTGAAACTATTGTGCGCGCCGACCTCTTCGGAGAACGGTGGGGATACCCAGGGATGAAGCTGCGTGCCTACGGTCGCCGAGCCGTCTTCGACCAGAGCACGCAGGATCGCGGCGCTTGCGGGGTTGTCGACGACCGGCCAGTCGGCGAGCCAGCATGGAACCAGACCCGCGCTCGCAAAGCGCGCATTCGCCGCCGGAAGTGCCGCAAACGCGGTCGTCGCAGTCGCGTGCCGGTCGAACGGCGCCTGCCAGTCGAATTCTTCCTCGGCATCG
>JAYTAR010000423.1:0-7143 GCA_043737455.1 Sphingomonadales bacterium
CGGATCTACCCAGCGCCCGGTCGAGGCGACGGGACAAGTGAGCTTTGCCGGAGGGGTGGTGCGCGGATCGCCTAGCGCAACCATCGTTTCGGAGAAGCGCAGCGTGAAGCGTTCGACTGCGCCGCCATTCGCGCCCGCCGAGCCTGGCGTTGCAAGGACGACCTGCGGCGGCGTGTCGCCGATCGCGCCGGTCGCAAGACCGATCAGCGACGCCAGACCGAGCGATACAGCTGCCAGTTTCCAACGCCGTCCCATACCGCTCCCCGAGTCGCGCAGACGCGGAACGTGGCCGAGTGGCGCGCGGAACGATAGCGCGAAGTGCGAAACGACAAAGGGGCGCGGGGTCTTGTGACGCCGCGCCCCTCATGAAGCCTTCAGTGGCGACCGCTTAATTGGCGTTGAGGTTTACCGCCGCATGCTTGCCGCGCCGGTCGATCTCGAGCTCGAACGTCAGCTTGTCGCCTTCGTTGAGCGTCGTCATGCCCGCGCGTTCTACCGCGGAGATGTGCACGAACGCATCGGGCTGTCCGTCGTCGCGCTGGATGAAGCCAAAGCCCTTCATCGCGTTGAAGAACTTAACTGTTCCTGTGGCTTTTTCGCCGGTGAGCTGGCGTTGCGGCGCGGCACTGCTCGGTGCGCCGCCATAGCCACCACCGCGCGGTGCGCTCGGCCCCGCGTCACGTTCACGCGGCGGACCACGATCGGTGACGGCAAGCGGTTCGCCCTCGATTTTCAGCTCGGTTGCCGAGATACGCCCGCCACGATCGACGAGTGTGAAGCCCAGCGGCTGCCCCTCGGCCAGCCCTGTAAGTCCCGCCTGTTCGACCGCCGAGATGTGCACGAATACATCCTCGCCGCCGTCGTCGCGAACGACAAAGCCGAACCCTTTTTGCGCATTGAAGAATTTGACCACGCCAGTGCCTTCACCAACGACTTGCGCGGGCATGCCTCCACGCGCGCCACCGCCGCCGCCGCCAGGAGCGCCACCGCCAAAGCCACCGCCGCTGCGGAAACCACCGCCGCCGCCGCCGGCTCCACCGCCGTAGCCGCCGCCACCGCCGCCACCAAAGCGATCGCCGCCACCGCCACCGCCACCGCCACCGCCAAAGCGGTCACCGCCACCAAAACTGCTGCCGCCGCCGAAGTCGCTGCCGCCGCCGCCACCGAAATCGTCGCGTTTATCGCGTCCGCGCCCGCCGCGCTCACCGCGACGCCCCTTATCGAAACCCATGATCTATCCGTATTCCCGTAAAATCGTCCGCTTACCCAACGAAAGATTCCTTGCGCCGGACGACGGGCATGGAGCTTCCGGGCGTGAAGTCGCATCGCGCCAGTGAGTCGCTCTATCGCAGTTTTCGTCATGTCGCGAGCGAATTGCGCAGCACGGCGTCACCGAGGCGTTGAGCGAGCCGGTGATCGCGCCTATGCGCTGCTCGGATGACCGTTCACCTCCACGAAGAAGACCTGCCCGCTGGCGCGCTCGCCCCCGGCCCCGTCGCCGTCGATACCGAAACGATGGGGCTGAATCCGGCGCGGGACCGGCTGTGTGTCGTCCAGATCGCCGACGGTCATGGCGACGAGCATCTCGTGCGGTTTGGGCCCGACAGCGATTATGCCGCGCCCAATTTGAAGGCGGTGCTCGCCGACCCCGCGCGGCTGAAACTCTATCACTTCGCACGCTTCGATCTGGCGTCGATCGAAGCCTATCTACACGTGATGGCTGCGCCCGCTTATTGCACCAAGACCGCGTCGCGGCTGGTGCGTACCTATACCGACCGGCACGGGCTTAAGGAGCTGGTGCGCGAGCTGCTGGGCATCGACATCTCCAAGGCGCAGCAATCCTCCGACTGGGGATCGCCCGTGTTGAGCGATGCGCAAAAGGAATATGCCGCGTCCGACGTCCGCTACCTCCACCGCATGCGTGACGAGCTCGACCGGCGGCTGGTTCGCGAGCGCCGCGACCACATCGCGCAGGCGTGCTTCGATTTCCTGCCGCACCGCGCGGCGCTCGACCTGGCGGGCTGGCCCGAGATCGACATTTTCGCACATGTCTGAGGGGGCGGCGGCACGCTGGCGCGACAAACGGCTGCGCTGGGCGCGACCGGGAAGCGGTCACGACCGCAATGTCGGGGTCGCACGCGTCGCACTGCCCGCCGCGGTCGGCGCTCTTGCCGCCGTGCTCGCGATCGCGCCGCTCGCCAAGCGACAGGAGGTCAGCTTCGTCCTGGCCAAGGACAAGGTGGCGATGGCGACCGAGCGTATGCGCGTCACCCGCGCAAGCTATCGTGGCGAGGACGACAAGGGGCAGCCCTTCGAGCTGTCGGCCGGGTCGGCGGTGCAGGCGACGTCGAAAACGCCCGTCGTGCAGCTGGGCGCGATGGCGGCGCGACTGAACCTCGCCAACGGCCCCGCAACACTCGTCGCGCCGCGTGCGCGTTATGACATGGACGCCGAAACGCTGCAGGTCGATGGGCCGATGACGTTCACCGCAGCCGACGGCTATCGCATCGCGACGTCGAATGTCGGCGCGAACCTCAACACGCGCACGCTGGCGAGCGATGCGCCGGTCCAGGGGCAGATGCCGCTTGGCAGCTTCACCGCCGGGTCGCTGCGCGCCGATCTCGGCACGCGCGTCGTTTCGTTGAGTGGCGGCGCGCGCTTGCGCATCGTGCAGCGACCCGGCAGAGGGCGCTGACCATGCGGTGCTTCGTGCTGATCGGGCTGATCGCGGCCACCGGTGCCTCCGCGCAGGGGCTGAAAAATCACAATTCGAACGCGCCGGTCGATTTTTCCGCCGATCGGATCGAGGTCCAAGATCGCGCCGATCGGGCGGTGCTGTCGGGAAACGTGCGCGTGAAGCAGGGCGCGCTGACGCTCGACGCCGCACGGCTGACCGTCGCCTATGCCGGCGGGATCGCCAACGGCAACCCCAGCGTCCAGCGGCTCGATGCATCGGGCGGCGTGACGGTGCGCAGCGCCAACGATACCGCGCGCGGCAGCTTTGCGACTTACGACCTCAACCGTCGCCTTATCACGATGATCGGCAATGTGACGTTGAACCAGGGCAGCAACGTGCTGCGCGGCGGGCGGCTGGTGATCGATCTCAATACCGGACGCTCGACGCTCGATGCGCGCGGATCGGGATCGCCCAGCGCACCGGGCGTGACCGAGGGCGGCGGTGGCGGGCGCGTATCGGGCCGCTTCAGCGTTCCGCAGCGGGCGCAATAGCCACGCGCCACTTGGCTATGCATGAAGCTTGCCAATTGCCGCGCCGGTAACGCTGCGTTAACCCGTCGGTGCAAACCGTGAGTGACCCGATGACCGACGCCGCAACCCTCGACCGCCCGATCGCGAGCGCCGCTACTGGCGATGGACTCGAGGTCGTATCGATCGCCAAATCCTACGACCGCCGCGTGGTGCTGTCCGACGTGTCGCTGTCGGTCGCGCGCGGTGAGGTGCTTGGACTGCTCGGTCCCAACGGCGCGGGCAAGACGACGTGCTTCTATTCGATCATGGGATTGGTGAAGCCCGATTCGGGGCGCGTGATGCTCGACGGCGTCGAGATTACCGCGCTGCCGATGTATCGACGCGCGGTGCTCGGCCTTGGCTATCTGCCACAGGAAACGTCGATCTTTCGCGGCATGACCGTCGCGCAGAACATCTCATCGGTGCTCGAGCTCGCGGTGCCCGACCGCGCGGCGCGGCCCGCTCGGCTCGAGCAATTGCTCGGCGATTTCGGGCTGACCAAGCTGCGCGACGCGATGGCGACGGCGCTGTCAGGGGGCGAGCGGCGGCGTTGCGAGATCGCGCGCGCGCTCGCCGCCGATCCCTCGATCATGCTCCTCGACGAGCCGTTCGCGGGCATCGATCCCTTGTCGATCTCCGATATTCGCGACCTCATCATCGAGCTGAAGTCACGCGGCATCGGGGTGCTGATCACCGACCATAATGTCCGGGAGACGCTCGACATCTGCGACCGCGCTTGCATAATCTACGACGGCCGCGTGCTCTTTTCGGGCACGCCGCAAGCGCTCGTCGCCGACGAGAATGTGCGGCGGCTGTACCTCGGCGAGAGCTTCTCGTTATAACCATGAGCATGGCTCCGCGCCTTGAACTGCGGCAGTCGCAATCGCTGGTGATGACCCCGCAGCTGCAGCAGGCGATCCGTCTGCTTGCGCTTTCCAACCTCGAGATCGAGGGCTTCGTCGCCGAGGAAATCGAGCGCAATCCGCTGCTCGAGGCGGGTGAAGAACGCACGACGCTGACCACGCCCGATCGCGAGACCGACGGCGAGGCGTCGCCCGACCCTACGACCGCCGACGCGCTCATCGGCGGCGGCACCAGCGAAACCGACGCGCCGCTCGATACCGACGCGGCCGAGACGTTTCACCATGACTGCGCGAGCGATGCGGGGATGGGCGCGAGCGGCGGCGAAGATATCGATTTCGACAGCTTCGCCGCGGCCGAGGCGACGCTGAGCGATCATCTTGTCGCACAACTTGGGATGCTCGTGTCGGGCATCGACTTCGCGATCGCGCGCGTCATCGTCGATGCGCTCGACGATGCCGGCTATCTGACCGCGACATTGCGCGAACTTGCCGACCGGCTCGGCGTGCCGATCGGCGAGGTCGAACGCGTGCTGGGAGTAGTGCAGGGCTGCGATCCGGTCGGGGTCGGCGCACGCAGCCTTGCTGAATGCCTCGCGCTGCAGGCCCGCGAAGCCGATCGCTACGATCCGTGCATGGCGATGCTGATCGACAACCTCGATCTGCTTGCAGGCGGCCGGATCGCGCAGCTGCAGCGGCTGTGCCGCGTCGACGACGAGGACATGGCCGACATGATCCGCGAACTGCGCGGCTATGATCCCAAGCCCGGATGTCGGTTCGGCGCGTCACGCGTCGATGCCGTCACACCCGACGTGTTCGTCGCGCGCACGCGCGCCAAGGGCAAGGACATTTGGTCGATCGAGATCAACGGCGGCAGCTTGCCGCGCGTGCTGGTCGATCGCCGCTATCATGCGCAGCTTGCGAGCGCCGCGACCGACAAGGCGTCAAAGGCATGGCTGAACGAAAGCCTGGCGAGCGCGACCTGGCTGGTCCGCGCGCTCGATCAGCGCCAGCGCACGATCGTCATCGTCACGACCGAGATCGTCAAGCGGCAGGAAGCGTTCTTCCTTCACGGCGTCGCGCAACTGCGTCCGCTGACGCTCAAGACCGTCGCCGATGCGGTCGGCCTGCACGAATCGACTGTCAGCCGCGTCACCAGCAACAAATATCTGTCGTGTCCGCGCGGTCAGTTCGAGCTGAAATATTTCTTCACCAGCGGCGTCGCCTCGAGCGACGGCGGCGAGGGCGCGTCGGCGCTCGCGGTCAAGGCCGCGATCCGCACGCTGATCGCCGGCGAGGCTGCCGATGCGATCCTGTCCGACGACACGCTGGTCGATCGGTTGCGCGACGCTGGATTCGATCTCGCGCGCCGCACCGTCGCCAAATACCGCGAGGCGATCGGCATCGGATCGTCGGTGCAGCGGCGCCGCGCGCGGGCGATCGACACAAAAGCGGCGTGATATGAGCGTCGCTGATCGATGACTGCCAATGACCTGTCACCGGCGCGCCGTCGTCTGATCACGGTCGTCGTGATGGCGGCAACACTGATCGTGATTCTCGACACGACGATCGCCAATGTCGCGCTGCCGCACATGCAAGCGTCGTTGGGGGCAAACCCCGAGACGATCGCGTGGGTGTTGACGAGCTATATCCTCGCCACCGCGATCGCGATGCCGACGACCGGCTGGCTCAGCGCGCGGGTCGGTCGACGCACGTTGTTCGTTGTCGCAATCCTGGGCTTTACCGCCGCGTCGGCGTTGTGCGGCGTCGCGTCGAGCCTGACCGCGATGGTCGGCTTTCGCTTTGCGCAAGGGCTGTTCGGTGCGTTTCTCGCGCCGATGAGCCAAGCGGTGATGTACGACATTAACCCGCCCGAACGCCATGCGCAGGCGATGACGATCTGGGGCATGGTGGTGATGGTCGGGCCGATTCTGGGGCCTGTGCTGGGCGGCTGGCTGACCGATAATTTCAACTGGCGGTGGGTGTTCTTCATCAATGTGCCGATCGGGCTCGTCGCCGCTGTCGGGGCGTGGGCGCTGCTCGACGATGCGGGGCGTGAGCGCCGCCCCTTCGACTATGTCGGCTTTGTCCTGCTCGCCCTGTCGCTCACGTCATTGCAGTTGATGCTCGACCGCGGATCGCAGCTCGACTGGTTCGAGGCGACGGAAATCTGGGTCGAGGCGGGGGTGGCGGTCGCCTGCCTGTGGATGTTCGCGGTTCACACCGCCACTGCGCCCGATGGGCTGCTGCCGCGCGCGCTGTTCGCCGATCGCAACTTCGTAACGGCGGTGCTGGCGATCGCGGTCATCGGCGGCATCCTGATCGCAGGAGCGGCGCTGGTCGCGCCGATGCTGCAGCGACTGTTCGGCTATCCAGTGCTGGGTGCCGGGCTACTGACCGCACCGCGCGGGCTCGGCACGATGGCGGGGATGATGATCGCGGGGCGGCTGGCGAACCGGGTCGACGCGCGCGTCACGATCTTTGTCGGTATGGTGTTGATGGCGGTGTCGCTTGGCATGATGACGCGCTTCGACCTGGCGATGGATTCGGGTCCGGTGGTCTGGTCGGGCGCCATCCAGGGACTGGGCCTTGGGCTGACCGTGTTGCCAATGAATCTGCTCGCGCTCGCGACGCTGTCGGCGCGGCTGCGGACCGAAGCGGCATCGCTCTACAACCTCATGCGCTCGCTTGGTGGGTCGATCGCCATTTCAGTCACGACCGCGCTGATCGCGACCAACGTGCAGGTCAGCCACGCCGAACTCGGCGCGAACGTTTCGACTACGCGCACGCCCGCGCTCGACGCCGGGTTGCTCGAGACGATCGGGGTATCGGGCGCGGCGGCGATGCGGGTGATCGATGCCGAGGTGAATCGCCAGGCGCTGATGATTGCCTATCTCGACGATTACTGGGCGATGATGTGGGCCGCGATTGCGGTCGTCCCGCTCGTGCTGCTGATGCGCGGACCGCGCGGACCGCGCGGGCAGAAAGGGCGCATCGTACCCGATGCTCACTGAGCCAGTGGGTTGACCGACCCGCA
>JAYTAR010000424.1:0-2871 GCA_043737455.1 Sphingomonadales bacterium
ACGCCTGCCTCGTCGCATGCGCGGATCATCGCGTCCGCATCGTCGAGACGCAAAGCCATCGGTTTCTCGACAATTACATGGCGGCCGGACGCCGCGACCGCGATCGCGTGTCGTGCGTGCATCCCACTGGGGGTCAGCACCGATACCGCATCAATGCCGGGAGCGGCGAGCAGGTCGTCGAGCCGGTCGAAAGCGGGAACGCCGTATTGCAACCCGAAAGCGGCAGCGCGCTCGGGTAGCTCGTCGCAGACGGCTGCCAGACGCGCGCCGACGATCTGTCCGGTGCCGAGTAAGTCGGCGTGACGCTTCGCGATGCGGCCACAACCCAACAGCGCAAAATTGATCATCGTTGAAAAGCCCGGATTTCAGTGGCGATGCTCGTCTTACGAAAACCGACGACCGCGGAAGCCCTAGGCGTACGACCCCGTGACGGCAAGTGCAGCGACAAAGCCTTAGCCGCTTGCGTTGCGATCCTTTATCGGTCTTTGACAGCGGTGGTATGCGAATTGAGGATCATGCGTGGAGCGGGACGAGACAGTTGGACAAGGCGGTGTTGATCTGGGCACCGCGGGCGCGGCGATTCGACAGCAGTGGCTATGGATTGTGCTTGCGGTCATCGTCGCGCTCATCGGTGCGGTTATCTATCTGAAAAGCGCGACCTTTGAATATAGTGTGTCGATGGTGGTCACGCCGGTCCAGTCGGGCAACACGAAAGGACTTGCCGGACAACTTGGTGGGCTTGCCTCGTTGGCGGGAGTGGATCTGCCCAGCGACGGTGGCGCGGCACCGTTTCAACTCTATGTCGAAGGTTTGGTCGGTCGGCCAGTCGCTGCCGAACTGGCGCGCAATCGTCGCTTGTTGATCGGCGCTTTTCCTGACGACTGGAATGCCGAGACCAAGCGCTGGCGGCAACCTGTCGGGACGTTCCGCGGTTTGTCGACGGCCGTCAAACGGCTGCTTGGCGTCCCGGTCTATCCGTGGCGCGCGCCCGATGCAGCGCGTCTGCAGGAATACATGATCGAGCATGTTGGTATCTATGAGAAGCCGAAGAAGCCGGTCGTGACCGTCAGCCTGAGCGACCGCGATCCGCGCTTTGGCATCACCTTTCTGGCTGCGATGCACGCGGCAAACGACGAGATGCTACGCCAGCGGTCGTTGAAGCGAAGCGATGGTTACATCAGCTATCTTACCCGAAGATTGGGTACAGAAGGTCTGGCGGAGCACCGCCAGGCGCTGGCAGCGGCGCTCAGCGAGCAGATCAAGGCGCGGATGCTGGCAAGTTCGGGAATGGCCTTCGCCGCGGAGCCGTTCGGACCAGCCGTCGCGTCGCTGCGCCCAACCTCGCCAAGACCGTTGCTGGTACTGGCGGGGGCGATCGCCGGAGGGGTACTGATCGGCGTTTTAATCGCGATGCTGCGCTATCGTCGCGAACCCGTCGTCAACCCGCGAGAATTGCAAAGCGACACGGTTTGAGACTTTGCCTCAGCGCTTCGGCGGTGTCCTTTCCGGTACCGGCTGTACTGATGCGAGCGTGACGGGTACCAGTGAAACGCCGTACAGCTTCCATCGTCCGTTCGACCATTGATAGTAAAGGTCGAAGCCGATCGAGATCGGCCGCAGGCCAAACCCTCCGCGCAGCCGCATCACCCCCGGCGTGATAATTGCAGGCGGCGCGATAAAGCTCGGTGCGATCAGCAGTGTGTTCGACAGGTCAATGTTCTGACTGCGAATTGGCGAAAAAATCGTCGCGAGTTGTGCCGCATCATTGTTTTGTTGAAAACCCGGTGCACCGAGGTCACGCAGCACCGAATAATTGCCTGAACGATTGGCCCCGTCGATCGCCGCCATCGTCGTCCAGACTAGCTTGGACAACTCGATCGGGTCCGGGACCGGCACCGGCGCAATCTGCGAGGGGTTCTGAGCCAGCGTTGAGCTGGCATTCAGTGCGGTCAATACAGATGCCATGCAAAGCACGAAAATGCGGGTCGGAGCACGCTGCTCCGACCCGAAAAACACAAGCTGAAAGCGATCGAGCAGATTACCAGGCAATCTGGAAGCCCGCACGGGCACCAACTTCGCCGCTGTCGAGGCCGATACCAAGGCCGGCCGAAACCTGCGACATCGGACCAATCGCCGCAGCGATCGCGGTGCTTAGTGCACCCTGGCTCTGGAAATAACCCGCGCCGCCCGAAACCGCGAACTTGGCACCCGACGGGATCGCCGGCGACTCCATCGCAAGCGCCATCGCGACACCTTCATTGGCCTTGTCAATATTGACACGGTTCCGGTCGTTCAGATTGAACAGCGATGCCGTTTGGCCCTGCAGCGCGGTGATCTGACCGGATTGCGCCGCCGACTGACCCTGCAGCGCGGTGATCTGACCGGCCTGTGTGGCAAGCTGCGGGAAGATCGCCGTGTCACGGCCCAACGTGCCACTGGCATCAACAGTGGCTACACCGATCATACCGGTCTGCGCGGCGGTGCTGGCAGCGATATCGCCAAGCGTGACCGACGAGCCTGCGCCACCGAGCTTGACTTGGTTGTCGCGGGTTGTCGTCGCTGCAAATCCGACGGCTGTCGAGTTGGCAAAGGCAGCGTTGGCGTTTTTGCCTACCGCAGTCGCCTGCAGACCTGCGGCATTCGCCTGATGCCCCGACGCCAACGCAAGCGCCCCAGTCGCGCTCGACTGCCAGCCAAAGGCCTGCGCACCGCGACCGGAAGCGACCGAAAGACCACCGACTGCCGTCGAGTGGAAGCCTGACGAAAGCGCCGCATTGCCAACGGCGACACCGTCCACGTCGGTTGCCGCGGCATTGATGCCCACTGCAACACTGGTCGCTGCAGTCGCGCGAGCGAAGGTACCAACCGCGG
>JAYTAR010000425.1:0-2847 GCA_043737455.1 Sphingomonadales bacterium
AGCATCACGAGCAGCACCAGCATCACGTCGATGAGGGGAGTCGTGTTGAGCGCGACCATCGGGTCGGTTGAATCGGCGCTATCCCCTACTTTACCGGCCATCGTGTCTATACTCCTGTAAGGGCGCGTTCAAAGCCGCGCGCCGCCGCCTGGCGTCGGTTCGGAGATGAACCCGACCCGTACGAACCCGGCACGTTGCATCGTGTAGATCGTACCGCCGACGCACATGTACGGCGTGTTGATGTCGCCGCGGATATGCGCTTCGGGCAGTTCGAGCCCGGCAGCATTCACGCCGCCCTGTTTCTCGATCTCCAACTCGAGCTTCTTGACCGCGCGGTCGAGCAGCTCGTCCGAATTGACGCGCGTCTGGTTCCAATAAACCTCGCACGTATTGCCTGGCCCACCCTTGACCGACAGCGATACGTTTTCAGGCTTCGTGGTGGTCGCGTCGAAACGGACCTTGGGCAGCTGGACCTTGATCGTCTGGATCGCGACCGGAACGGTGATGAGAAAGATGATCAGCAACACCAGCATGACGTCGACGAGCGGCGTCGTGTTGATATCGACCATCGGCTCGTCTTCACTGGTGCCTTCGCTTACTTTGCCTGCCATTGAACGGCTTCCTGTCTAATCGCTGAAGGCTTGGCCGGGGCGCACGACACGCGCGCCCCGGTGGAAGGCTCAGGCCTTGGCGGGGGCCGTGATTGGCTTGGCGGGCGTGACGGGCTTAGCAGTGGCTGCACGCGCGATCGTCGGGCGAACCGCGCCGTTCGAACCCATGAACGCCTGAACGTCGTTGACGAACGAGACGAGCTGGTCGCTGATCGCCTTGTTGCGCGCCTGCAGCCAGTTGTAGGCAAGCACCGCAGGCACTGCGACCGCAAGACCGATCGCGGTCATGATCAGCGCTTCGCCGACCGGACCGGCAACGGTGTCGAGCGATGCCTGACCTGCCGCCGAAATCTTGATGAGCGCGGCGAGAATGCCGATGACGGTGCCGAACAGACCGATGAACGGCGCCGTCGAGGCGACCGAGGCGAGGAACGACATGCCCGAGCGCAGCTTGTTCTCGATCGCGGCGCGCGTGCGGGTCATGACCGTGTAGGTCCAGTCATGCTGGTCCTGCTGATCGATCAGCATCGAGTGCTGCGACGATGCCCGCAGACCGTCATCGACGATCTGCCGGTAGGGCGTATCCTTTTCGAGCTTGCCCGCGGCTTCCTCGAGCGAATTGTGGTTCCAAAAGCTCGCGCGCACCTTGGCGTACTGGTTCATGATCTTCTGCTGCTCGAAATATTTCGAGAACAGAATGAAGAACGACCCGACCGACTGGATCACGAGAATGATGAAAGTGGCCCATGAAACGGGACCACCCTGCTGAAGCGCGGGAAGCAACCCGAACTCGGGCTTGGAAGCAGCGACGGGCGCGGCAGCGGCGGCGGCAAGGATGAGATCGAACATGGGTGAACTTCCTTTTCGTAGATCAAAGCGTTCGTGACGAGACCTGGCGGAACCCGCCGGGCCGGGCAGAGATTTATTTCGGCAGACGCCAAACGATCGATTGCGTCTTGGTCTCCGCAATCGGCGCCCCGCCCGTATCCTGGGCGGGCTTGAACCGGAACCGGCGCTGGATCAGCTTGCAAGTCTCGGCATCGAGAATCGGCCCCGCACCGTTCGCACTGCAGCTGGCAACCTTGCCATCGGTCCCGACGGTAAAGGTCGCAACCGAACGACCCTGCTCCTCGGCACGAACAGCCGACGGTGGATAGTCCTCGTCGGAGATCGAGCCGCCACGTTGAACGGCCTTGCTCGCTACCGCAGGGGGTGGAGGCGGCGGTGGCGGCGGTGGCGGCGCCGGACGCGGGGGCTCAGGCGTCGGTTGATAGACCGGCGGCGGTGTCGCCTGCGTCACGACCTGCGGCTGCTGGATCGTCTGTGTCCGCACGATTGGTGGCGGGCTGACGACCGGCGGGGGTGGAAGCGCCTTGTCCGGCGGAGGTGGCGGCGGAAGCTTTTCGGGTGGTGGCGGTGGCTCGTCGATCTCGATCACTTCGAGCTTTTGCGCCACTTTCTTTATGGTCTCATAGCCACCGGTCAGCGCCCAGTAGAGCATCGCGACGTGCAAGATGACGACGAGCGCGATCGACCACGCGCGGCCGGGCGTCATCGGTTTTGGGTCGGTATAGGCCATCCGGCTCTTAAACTCCCTCCAGTACCTCAACCGCGAAAGACACTGCACCCCAACCATTGCCGGTGGCGCCGTGACCCTCGAACGTTTGCGAAAATGACCGCGACGGGCCAGCAAACGATCGCTTCGATCCTATCGACCGACTTTCACAGGCGCAATCGCCTTTTACCCTTCGCTGCGTTAGGGAGGGACAGCCGCTGGCAGGAATGGTTGCAATGCCCCGTATTTCGCTTGTTCGTGCTCCCGCATGCCGTCTGCTCGCATTTGCGCTGCTGCTCGCTGGCGGCGTCGGAATCGCCGGAAATGCGGCCAATCCGGTGCCTCCGGTCGCCGCAACCGCGGCGGATCGCTGGACCTACGCCGACGTTGCCGACCTGGTCGCCGGTGCCCCTGTCGTGCTGACCGCGCGGATCGTCGATGCGATCGTTGTTCCCGATTCGACCGCCGCATCGCCGCGACCGGGAACGATTCGTTACTATCTGGTTGGCGAGGTGACGACGCTGATTCGCGGTCCGGCGAACGGTGTCGCGCCACAGGTCGCGTGGCTCGCCGACGTGCCACTCGATGCTCGGGGCAAGCCGCCCAAGCTCAAGAAGACACAGGTCATCGTCGTCGCCTCGCCGGTTGCCGGGCGGCCGGGCGAACTGCTGCTCGCCGCGC
>JAYTAR010000426.1:0-7029 GCA_043737455.1 Sphingomonadales bacterium
GCGCATCTCGACGATCTGGGGCCGCAGCTCGACCGCATCGCCGCGCATCACGATGCGCTGCGCGCTGGCTTTGGCCAGCCGCCGATCGATCGTGCCGAATTGGTCGAACAGCTGCGCGAGATCGCCGGGTTCGTGCTCGCTTACGCCAAGCCGGTCTGGCTGACGCTGAACGAGGCCAAGGCTGCGGGCAAAAGGATGCTGTTCGAAGGCGCGCAGGGCGTGCTGCTCGACGTCGATCACGGCACCTATCCGTTCGTGACCAGCTCGAACACGATCGCGGGCACCGCATCGGGTGGCACCGGGCTCGGCCCAACGGCGGCGGGTTTCGTGCTCGGTATCGTCAAGGCCTATACCACGCGTGTGGGCAGCGGTCCGTTCCCGACCGAGCTCGACCCAGATGGACTCGAGGGGGCAACCGGCCAACGCCTGGGGGAGCGTGGACATGAGTTCGGCACCGTCACCGGGCGCAAGCGACGGTGCGGCTGGTTCGATGCAGTATTGGTGCGGCAGGCGGCAGCGGTGAGCGGCATCACCGGGATCGCGCTGACCAAGCTCGACGTGCTCGACGGGTTCGAGACGTTGAAGATCTGTACCGGTTATCGGCTGGGTGACCGGACGCTGTCGTACCTGCCGCCGCACTCTGCCGATCAGGCCGCGGTCGTGCCCGTGTACGAGGAAATCGAGGGCTGGTCAGCCTCGACCGCTGGCGCGCGGAGCTGGGCCGAGCTGCCCGCGGCAGCGATCAAATACGTGCGCCGGATCGAGGAATTGATCGCGTGCCCGGTGGCGCTCGTGAGCACCAGTCCCGAGCGCGACGACACGATCATGGTGCGCGATCCGTTCGCGGACTGATCGGTTCACAGTAGCGCGCTCCGCCAGCGAAACGCTTGCTGCACTGCAACAATAAGCGTAGCTTCGGTTCATCGCCGAGCAACTTTTGGCGGTTGGCAGCGTTATGAAATTACGCGTCAATCGTGCGCCAACGGAGATCTTGAATGGCCGACACTCGCCGCATCGCTTTTATCGGCAACGCCCTGCCGCGGCGGTGCGGCATCGCGACGTTCACGACCGATCTGCGCGAAGCGATTGCCGGAGCGGCATCTCATCCCAAGACCGTCATCGTGGCGATGAACGACCATGGTGGCCCGTACGCCTATGACGAGCTCGTGGCGCGGACAATCGATGATGACCGAGTCGACGATTATATTCGTGCCGCCGAGTGGCTGAACGACGGGCAGTTCGACGCGGTATCGCTCCAACACGAATATGGAATTTTTGGCGGTGAGGCCGGCGGGTTCCTGCTCGAACTGCTCGCGCGCTTGACGGTGCCGGTCGTGACGACGCTGCACACGGTGCTGGCCGCGCCTAGTCCAGCGCAACGACGGGTCATGGACGCCATCATCGCGCAATCGTCCAGGCTGGTCGTGATGGCTGAAAAAGGCCGCGAGATGCTGATTGCCGTGCACGGTGTCGCACCCGAAAAGATCGAGGTCATCGCGCATGGCATTCCCGATTTCGCGTTCGTCGAACCCGACGCTGCCAAGGCAAAGCTTGGATTGAGCGGCCGGCCGATCGTGCTGACATTTGGTCTGCTGGCGCCGAACAAGGGCATCGAAACCGTCATCGACGCCATGCCGACGATCCTGAGCGCCGAGCCCGAAGCGCTCTATATTGTCTTGGGTGCCACGCACCCCAATCTCGTACGCGCCGAGGGCGAAGCCTATCGCGATCGTCTGCGCGCGCGAGCGGCGTATCTAGGCGTCACCGACAATATTCGCTTCGTCGACGGGTTCGTCGATCATCCGACTTTGCTCGATTATATTTCGGCGTGCGATGTCTACGTGACGCCGTACCTCAACGAGGCACAGATGACCTCGGGGACGCTGTCTTATAGCTTCGGGCTCGGCAAGCCAGTCGTCTCGACGCCCTATTGGCACGCAGCCGAGTTGCTGGGCGATGGCGACGGCGTACTCGTGCCATTCGGCGACAGTGCGGCGATCGGGAGCGCGATCGCGGGTTTGCTTGCCGACGATGCGTATCGACTGCGTATGCGTGAGCGGGCTTATGCCAAGAGCCGTTCGATGATCTGGTCGACGGTCGCCGAACGCTATGTCGCGCTGTTCGAGGCGGCGCGGCGCCGGGCCGCGCTTCGGGTTGTCGCGCGCCCCGATGCCGATGTCCGTGCTCGCGCGCTTCGCAGCGTCCCGCAAGTCAGCCTCGATTATTTCGCGCTCATGTGTGACGACACCGGGCTGTTTCAGCACGCGGTGCATTCGGTGCCCGACCGCAGTCACGGCTATTGCGTCGACGACAATGCCCGTGCGTTGATCCTCGCGTGCCAGCTTGGCGTCGACGGCGCGACGGCGATGCCCGAGGCGCTGACGACGCGCTTTGCCTCATTCATCCAGCACGCTTGGAACCCCGACAACCGCTGGTTCCGCAACTTCATGGGGTTCGACCGTCGCTGGCTCGAAGCGCGCGGTTCGGACGACAGCCACGCGCGTACGTTGTGGGCGTTGGGCGTCGCGGCGGAAAGCGATACGTGTCCTTCGCGGCGTCTCTGGGCGGCGGAACTGTTCGCCGCTGCATTGCCGACGATCGAAGCGTCGACGTCGCCGCGCAGTTGGGCGTTCACGCTGATTGGCATCGACGCCTATCTGCGGGCGGTCGGCACCGATGCGGCGGCGACTGCCATGACGCAGCGGCTCGGCAAGCGGTTGCTCGACCTGTTTGTCGCGAATGCTACGCCCGAATGGGACTGGTTCGAAGACGGTCTCGCTTATGATAACGCGCGGTTGCCGCAGGCGCTCCTGATTGCAGGGCATCTCAATTCCGATGCGGCGCAAACCATGGCGGCGTTGCGTGCGCTCGATTGGCTCGTTGATCTGCAAACCGCAGCGGCCGGACATTTCCGGCCGGTCGGTTCGGAAAGCTTCGGGGACAAGCGGGTTCCGCCGCGGCCGTTCGATCAACAACCACTCGAGGCGACCGCGACAGTGTCGGCATGCCTTGCCGCGAGCCGCGTGACGGGCGACGCGCGCTGGAAGACTGAGGCTGAACGCGCGTTCGACTGGTTCCTGGGACGGAACGATCTGGGCGTTGCGCTGGTCGATATCGACAGTGGGAGTTGCCGCGATGGCCTTCACCGCGACCGGGCGAACGAGAATCGCGGTGCCGAATCGGTGCTCGCGTGGCTGATGTCGGCTTGCGAAATGCGAGCGACGATGCAGTTCGGAGAAATCCGCCCAAAGGTTGCTTCGCTGGTAGCATGACGGCATAGCGACGCCCCTTGGCTGCGCGCATGCGCATCGACTGGGGGTTGCGTGTCCGAACTGTCGTGCCTCGTCCGGCAGGACCTTGTCCTGCAGCCCGATCCTTCGCGTGTCGTCGTCCGTCCGTTCAGGCCGTCGATCGAGCCGAGCAAGACCGACCCGCGCGATCGCGGACGGGGAAACCGCATCGTCGCCCACGTTATCGCGCTGACGCCCGAGGCTGCCGAGGCGCAGCTCGCCGAGGTGCGCGATGGTTTTCAGGGGCGGCATCGCAACCTGCTCGCGACGTTCGAGGCGCGCGCCGACGAGATGGACCCTTTGCTCGACCCGCATCCGCCGCTCAGCTTCAATCAGCGGCTGCTGATCGGCGCCTATTTCCTGCACGAATATTCGTTCGAGGCGGCGGCGCTGTTCAACCCCAGCATCGTGCCGCATCCCGACCAGGGCGGGCTCGGTGATGGTGAGTGCCGCTTCGTCCTAGCGCTGCGTGCGGTGGGTGAAGGCCATATTTCCTCGATCACGTTTCGCACCGGCGTCGTCGACAGCGAAGGACAGGTCACGATCGCGCCACCGGCGCGGCTGGCGGCGGTTCCGCGCATCGGCAGCCGCATCGGCGATGTTGTCGACATCCTGTTCGACGACGAAGAGGAGCTGAGCGAACGCGTCATCTTTCCGATTACCGAGGCGCAGGCCAACGGTCTCGAGGATGCGCGGTTCGTGCGCTTCGAGGGCGATGAGGGACCGATTTATTATGGAACCTACACTGCCTATTCGGGGCGCGGCATTCGTTCCGAATTGATCGAAACGACCGATTTTCACCGGTTCCGGATGCTGCCGATGACCGGAACCGCAGCGGTGAATAAGGGCATGGCGCTGTTCCCGCGCAAGGTGAACGGCCGCTATGCGATGGTCGGGCGGCAGGACAATGAGAATTTGTTCCTGATGTATTCCGACGACCGGCTCGATTGGAACGGCGGCGAAAAGTTCATTCGCCCGCAATACGCCTGGGAGTTCGTGCAAATCGGCAATTGCGGCTCGCCGATCGAGCTCGACGAAGGTTGGCTGCTGTTCACGCACGGCGTCGGCGCGATGCGCAAATATTCGATCGGCGCGGTGCTGCTCGACAAGGACGACCCCTCGCGCGTCATCGCGCGCACCGAGGATCCGCTGATCCGTCCCGAGCCGTCGCAGCGCGAAGGCTATGTGCCCAATGTCGTCTACACCTGCGGGGCGCTGCGCCACGGCGAGCACATCGTGCTGCCCTATGCGGTGTCCGACAGCTTCTCGAACTTCGCGAGCGTGCGCATCGACGAATTGCTGAGCGTCATGAAGCGCTGAGCCTATGCTCGCGCTGAACACCGAACACGACTAAGGGTCGCGCCAGGGAGTGACTTTGGATGATGCGCGACAACCCACTTGGCCTTGACGGTTTCGAATTCGTGGAATTCACCGGTCCCGATCCGGAGGCGCTCGGCGATCTGTTTGCCGCGATGGGCTTTACGCACGTCGGCGATCATCGGTCGAAGAACGTGCGCCGCTATGCGCAGGGTGACATCAATTTCCTTTTGAACATGGAGCCATCGGGTCAGGTCGCGGGGTTTCGCGAGGCGCACGGGGCCAGTGTCAATGCAATGGCGTTCCGCGTCGGCGATGCGGCCAAGGCGTTGCAGCTGGCGGTCGAGCGCGGCGCGGTCGCGGTCGAGGGGCGAAGCGGTCCCGGCGAGCTTAATCTGCCAGCGATCGAGGGAATCGGCGGATCGAACCTCTATCTCGTCGATCGGCGCGCCACGCCGAACGGATATGCAACGGTTTATGACATCGATTTCGAGCCCGTGGCGGGCGCGAGCGCGGATGACAATCATGTCGGGCTGCACACGCTCGATCATCTGACGCATAATGTGAACCGTGGGCGCATGGCGCATTGGGCCGAATTCTACGAACGCATCTTCGATTTTCGCGAAATTCGCTATTTCGACATCGAAGGGCAAAAGACCGGGCTGTTTTCGAAAGCGATGACCGCGCCCGACGAAAAAATCCGCATACCGTTGAACGAAAGCCAGGACGAACACAGCCAGATCGAGGAGTTCCTGCGCGCGTACAAAGGCGAGGGCATCCAGCACATCGCGCTCGCGACCGACGATATCTTTGCGACGGTCGATCGGCTGCGCGCCAATGGCATCCGGTTCCAGGATACCAATGACGCTTACTTCGACCTGATCGACCAAAGATTGCCGGGCCATGGCCATGATGTCGAGGAAATGCGCCGTCGCCGCGTG
This sequence comes from Sphingomonadales bacterium, assembly GCA_043737455.1. Lineage (GTDB taxonomy): Bacteria > Pseudomonadota > Alphaproteobacteria > Sphingomonadales > Sphingomonadaceae > Sphingomonas_O. The sequence goes on from JAYTAR010000426.1 coordinate 5,549, forward strand.
CTGATCGACGGCGCGCCTGAAACCGGCGGCGGGCTCTTGCTGCAAATCTTTACCGAAAACATGGTCGGGCCGATCTTTTTCGAGATCATCCAAAGGAAGGGTAATGACGGGTTCGGCGAGGGCAATTTCAAAGCTCTGTTCGAAAGCCTCGAGCTCGATCAGATGCGGCGCGGCGTGATCCCGGCGGATGCCAGCGCATGAGCGCGCCCGTTTTCACGGTCCGCCGCATCCATCATGTCGCCTATCGCTGTCACGATGCCAAGGCGACGGCGGACTGGTACGCGCGGATGCTGGGGTTCACCTTCACGACCGCGTTTGCCGAGGATCACGTGCCGTCGACCGGTGCGTACGACCCGTACATGCACATCTTTCTCGATTGCGGCGGCGGCAACGTGATCGCCTTTTTCGAGCTGCCGAACCAGCCGGCGATGGGCCGCGACGCGAACACGCCCGAATGGGTACAGCATATTGCGTTCGAGGTTGCCGACCGCGCCGCGCTGATCGCTGCCAAGGCCCATCTCGAGGCGCAAGGGGTCGCGGTCGTCGGGCCGACCTATCACGGCGTGTTCCGATCGATCTATTTCTTTGACCCGAACGGGCACCGCCTCGAACTCGCGTGCGACATCGGCACGCCCGCGCAATATGAAGAACTGCGCCGGGTCGCGCCGCTGATGCTCGACGAATGGGCGACGACCAAGGTGGCACCCAAGCATGCCGAATGGCTGCACAAGGAGCCCGCCTGATTTTCTTCAGAGCGAAGCGAGGGGCTGTTTCGAGCGCCGCGAGAATTGCCAAGCGCCGCCGTCTCGCTACGCTCGACACAGCCCCTCGCTTCGCTCGGGGATGGAGACGACCATGAAACTTGCATCACTCAAACACGGCCGCGACGGTCGCCTCGTCGTCGTCAGCGACGATCTCGCCTGGTGCGCCGATGCGGCGCACATCGCGGCGACGATGCAGGCCGCGCTCGACGATTGGGAGCGTGTCGAACCGCTCTTGCGCGGACTTGCGACCGACCTCGCGCATGAAGCGATCCCGATGATGCGCTTTCACGAACGCGCCACCGCGGCACCGCTGCCGCGCGCGTACCAATGGGCCGACGGTTCGGCCTATGTGAACCATGTCGCGCTGGTGCGGCAAGCGCGCGGCGCTGAAATGCCCGAAAGCTTCTGGCACGATCCGCTCGTCTATCAGGGTGGCAGCGACGGGTTTCTGGGGCCGCGCGATGCGATCGTGCTTGCCGACCCGGAATGGGGCTGCGACTTGGAGGCCGAAGTGGTCGTCGTCATCAGCGACGTGCCGCAAGGGGCCTCGCGCGAGGCAGCACTCGGCGCCATCCGCCTTGTCGGGCTGACCAATGATGTCAGTTTGCGCAATCTGATCCCCGGTGAACTTGCCAAGGGGTTCGGCTTCTACCAGTCAAAGCCTGCCAGCGCGTTCTCGCCGGTGTTCGTGACGCCCGACGCGCTCGGCGAGGCGTG
>JAYTAR010000427.1:0-7024 GCA_043737455.1 Sphingomonadales bacterium
GCGACGCAGGACCGGTTCGAAGTCGGCGACCTGACGCGCACCGACGTCGCGCAGTCGCAGGCGCGGCTCGCGCTTGCGCAGGGTCAGCTCGAACAGGCGCAGGCGCAGCTGATCTCGAGCAAGGAAAGCTATATCCGGCTGGTCGGGACGCCCCCGATGAGTCTCGAGCCGCCGCCGCCATTGCCCAACCTGCCGGCATCGCCCGACACCGCGGTCACGATCGCGATCGACAACAACCCGGGGCTGGCCGCCGCTATCCGGCGGCGCGATGCCAGTCGCTTCGATGTGAACGTCGCGCGCGCGACCCGCTTGCCGCGACTGTCGGCGGTGGCGCAGGAAGGGTATCAGAATTTCCTGGGATCGTTGGGCGGCGGGCGCAGTCCGGTGCAGAGCTCACGCACGACCACGGTCGGGCTGCAGGCGACGATCCCGCTGTTCCAGGGCGGCGGCCCCGGCGCACAGGTTCGCCAGGCACAAGCGCTCGAAAGCCAGTCGATCGAGAATGTGACGCTCGTTGAACGCAATATCGTCGCGCAGACCCGTGCATCCTATGCCAGCTGGCGCGCGTCGAACGAGCTGATCGTCAGTTCGGAAAGCGCGGTGGCGGCGAACACGCTCTCGCTCGAGGGCGTGCGCGCGGAGAACAGCGTCGGCAACCGGACGATCCTCGAAATCCTCAATGCCGAGCAGGAACTGCTCAACGCGCAGGTCAATCTCGTGTCGGCGCGGCGCAACGCCTATGTCGCGGGTTTCTCGCTACTGGCGGCGATGGGTCGGGCTGGGGCGAACGACCTTGGCCTCGACGGCGGTGCGCTCTATGATCCGCAAGTCAATTACAACCGGGTCCGGCGCAGCATCAATGACTGGGCGCGCGACCCCAAGCCCGGCCCGGTCGCGACCCGGACCGTTGACAGTCCCGCGCAAACCCCGGCATTGATGGGGCCGAACCTGCCATAACGGCGAATAAGGGGCGTAAGAGTTGGCGGACGCGGGGCACGAACCGTCGATGGAGGAAATCCTCTCGTCGATCAAACGCATCATTGCCGAGGATAGCGATGCCGCGCTTTCGGGACCGCGCGTGAAGCGTGCGGTCGCGCCTGCAGCCAGCGACGTTTCCGACAATGACGTGCTCGAACTGACCGATCCGGTCGATGCGCCCCCGCCGTTGTTCCAGCCACCGTCACCCCCGCCGCCGCGCGCAAAAGCACCCGTCGTTCCTCCTGTTGAAAAGCCTGCGCTCGTTTCGTCGACCACGGCGGATGCGAGCCGGTCATCGCTGGCGGCGTTATCGGCACTGATCGTAAAGCCCGAGGTCGTTGGCGGCGATACGCTGGAGGGGCTGGTGCGCGAAATGCTGAAGCCCATGCTTGCCGACTGGCTCGACGCGCGCCTGCCCGACATCGTCGAGCGGCTGGTCGCGACCGAGATCCGCCGGATCGCCGAACGGAGCTAGCTGCGCGTGACGATAGCGAAGCTATCGACCGCAAGAAGCAGCTAGCACGGCCGACATCGCCCACGCGATGATCGACGACATGACTTTGCCATGTCGGGGCGATCCATTAAGCGCGCGCCATGACCGAACTTCCCAAGACATTCGACCCCGCCGCGATCGAGGCGCATTGGTATGCGCATTGGGAGGCGACGAACGCCTTTCGTCCGGCACGGCCCGACGCGCCTCCGTTCACGATCGTGATGCCGCCGCCCAATGTGACGGGCAGCCTGCACATCGGCCATGCGCTCGACGTGACGTTGCAGGACATCCTCGTCCGCCACGCGCGCCTGCAGGGCAAGGATGCGCTGTGGATCGCGGGCACCGATCACGCCGGCATCGCGACGCAGATGGTAGTCGAGCGCCAGCTGGCCGAACGGCAGGACAAGCGCACCAATTACTCGCGCGAAGACTTCGTGCAGAAGATCTGGGGTTGGAAAGCCGATAGCGGCGGCACGATCACGCGCCAGCTACGGCGACTGGGCGCAAGCTGCGACTGGGCGAACGAACGCTTCACGATGGACGAGGGCTTTTCGAAGGCGGTCGTGAAGGTCTTCGTCGACCTCTATAACGAAGGGCTGATCTACCGCGACAAACGGCTGGTGAACTGGGACCCGGGGCTGAAAACCGCGATCAGCGATCTCGAGGTCGAGACGCGCGAGGTCCAGGGCAAATTCTGGCATCTGCGTTATCCGTTGGCCGATGGCTCTGGTCATATTAGCGTCGCGACGACGCGGCCCGAGACGATGCTCGCCGACATGGCGGTTGCGGTGCACCCGAGCGACGAGCGCTATGCGGCACTCGTCGGCAAGCAGGTCCGGCTGCCGATTACCGGGCGGCTGATCCCGATCATCGCCGACGAGCATGCCGACCCCGAACTCGGCAGCGGCGCGGTCAAGATCACGCCGGGGCACGACTTCAACGATTTCGAGGTCGGCAAGCGAGCAGGGATCGCGGCAGGCGACATGCTCAACATGCTTAATGCCGAAGCGCGCATTGTCCAGACAAGTGACGGGCGCATCCCGACGCCGCTGCTTGGCCTGAGCGTCACCGACGCGCGCGCGGCGGTCATCGCTCTGCTCGCCGCCGAAGGCGCAGTGGAACGCGTCGAGGACCGCGTCATCCAGACCCCCTATGGCGATCGCTCGGGCGCGGTGATCGAGCCGTGGCTGACCGACCAATGGTATGTCGACGCCAAGACGCTGGCGGGACCGGCGATCGCGGCGGTCAAGTCGGGCGCGATCAAGGTGGTACCGGCGACGTGGGAGAAGACCTGGTTCCAATGGCTGGAAAACATCCAGCCGTGGTGCGTGTCCAGACAACTTTGGTGGGGACACCGGATACCAGTTTGGTATGGACCAGAATTGAAGGACGGCGAACTCGTTATTGATGTAAATGCTCAACAAACGGGCAGCGGCGGTTTGCCGAGAGTTTCGCTCCAAAAAGCCTTCGTAGGAGCTAATTCAGAAGAGGTACTTGCAGCAGCCCAAAAGTATTATGGCGAGTTTGAAGACGTTATTATCGCCGAACAGGGCGGTGTAATCCCCCAGCAAACATCGGACGGGCTACCAAACTTCTACAAGATTGGCATTATGCAGGATCGGGACGTCCTCGACACGTGGTTCTCGTCTGCGCTGTGGCCGTTCGCCACGCTGGGCTGGCCGGACAACAGCGCGACGTTGACAAAACACTACCCCAACGACGTGCTGATCTCGGGCTTCGACATCCTGTTCTTCTGGGATGCGCGCATGGCGATGCAGGGCTTGCACGTCATGGGTGAAGCGCCGTGGAAGACGCTGTATCTCCACGGCTTGGTGCGCGCGCCCGACGGGTCGAAGATGTCGAAGTCGAAGGGCAACACCGTCGATCCGCTCGGCCTGATCGACCGCTACGGCGCCGATGCGCTGCGCTTCACGCTGGCGGCGATGGAGAGCCAGGGGCGCGACATCAAGCTCGACGAGAAGCGCGTCGAGGGATATCGCAACTTCGCGACCAAGCTGTGGAACGCCGCGCGCTTTTTACAGGGCAACGGCGTGGGCGCGAGCACGACGCTCGCCGCGCCCGACGCGACGCTCGCGGTCAACAAATGGATCATCGGCGAAGTCGTCGACGCGCTGGCCAAGCTCGACGCCGCGATCGCCGACCTGCGCTACGACGCAATGGCCGATGCGATCTACCATTTCGCCTGGGGCACGTTTTGTGACTGGTACATCGAGCTGATCAAGCCTGTCTCGAGCGCTAGCGAAAGAGGCACGATCGACGAAGAGACGCGCGTCGTCGCGGGGTGGGTGTTCGACCAGATTCTGGTCATGCTCCACCCGTTCATGCCGTTCATCACCGAAGAATTGTGGCACGCGATGGGGGAGCGACCCTATGGCTTGATCCATGCCCGCTGGCCGCACGTCGGTGCCACGCGCGACGTTGCGGCCGCCGACGAGATCGGGTGGTTGATCCGCGCGATCGAAGCGACGCGTTCGGCACGCACCGAGTTGAACGTGCCGCCGGGAGCACGCATCACCGCGACCATTGCCAACATCGATGCCGCGCGGCTGACGCGGGTCGGTCCCGCGCTCGAACAGCTCGCGCGCTACGCGACGCTGACGCACGTGGCCGCGGCGGGGCAGGGCGTGCAGGTCGCGGTCGACGACGTCGTCTTTTCGCTCGACCTGAGCGGCGCGATCGACACCGACGCCGAGCGGGCACGGCTGACGAAATCGGCCGAGGCCGTCGAGAAGGAAGCGAGTTCGCTCGCCGCGCGCCTTGCGAACCCTGCCTTCGTCGATCGCGCCAAGCCCGAGGCGGTGGCAAAGGCGCGCAGCGATCATGCCGAGAAAGCGGCGGAGGCCGAGCGACTGCGGGCGGCGCTCGCGCGGTTAAGATGAAGACAGTTTCACGCGAAGCCGCGAAGACGCGAAATTAGAAAAGCTCTTCGCGTCTTCGCGGCTTCGCGTGAGACCCTTTCTCTTCGAGCCTGCGGCGCAGATGTCCGGCTCGCGATCACTATCGCGTGACCGGTCGCCGTGTTGCGGTTAGGGGCGCGCTATGGCCGATGCCGAACCCAACCAACGCCCGACGCTGAGCTCCGGCGCGCCCCGCGGCGGCCGCGACCTGACGACCGGACCGATCGCCAAGACTTTGCTACTGTTCGCGCTGCCCACGCTTGGCGGGAATGTGCTGCAGTCGTTAAACGGCTCGATCAATGCGGTGTGGATCGGCAACATGCTCGGCGAAGCGGCGCTGGCGGCGACCGCGAACGCGACCAACATCATGTTCCTCGGCTTTTCGGCAATTTTTGGGCTCGCGATGGCGACGACGATCCTGATCGCGCAAGCTATCGGCGGCGGCAATCTTGACCTCGCGCGGCGCACGCTCGGCGCGTCGATCGGGCTGGTGACCGCGATCGCGACCGTCACCGCGGTGCTTGGCTGGCTCGAGACCCCGGCGCTGCTGCGGGCGCTGTCGACCCCGGCGGAAGCGATGCCGCTCGCGACGATCTATCTGCGCGTCATCTTCGCGGGCATGCCATTCACGTTCCTGACCGTGCTTTTGTCGAGCGCGCTGCGCGGCGCGGGGGACGCGATCACGCCGCTGCGCGCGATGATCCTGAATGTCGTGCTCGATGCCGGGCTCAACCCGTTTCTGATCGCCGGGATCGGACCGTTCCCGCGTTTGGGGATTGCCGGGTCGGCACTTGCCACGCTCCTTGCCGGGCTGATCACCGTGGCGTTCCTGGTCGGCTACATCTACGCCAAGGACCTGCCGCTGCGGCTCAAGCGAAGCGAGCTGGCCTATCTCGCGCACGGTCGCGCGCTGATGGGCACGATCTTGTCGAAGGGGCTGCCGATGGGGCTGTCGATGATCGTGCTGTCGGCGTCGGCGCTCGCAATGATGGGCCTGGTCAACCGCGCTGGCGTCGAGACCACCGCCGCCTTCGGGGCTATCTCGCAACTGTGGAATTACATTCAGATGCCCGCGCTTGCGGTGGGTGCGGGCGTCAGCGCGATGGTCGCGCAGAATATCGGGGCGGGCAGATGGGACCGCGTCGAACGCATCGCCTGGGCCGGGAGCGCGATGAACCTGGCAATGACCGGTGTCCTGCTGATGCTCATCACGTTGACCGACCGGATTCTGCTCGCGCTGTTCCTGACGCCTTCCAGCCCGGCGGTGGCGATCGGCGTGCACATCAACCTGATCGTCGGCTGGTCGTTCCTGATGTTTTCGGTCAGCCTCATCCTGACGTCGGTGATGCGTGCGAACGGCGCGGTCGTGTTCCCGCTGGTGATGATGATCGTCGCATTCTTCCCGGTGCGTTTCGGTATGGCATACCTGCTCGAACCGTCATGGGGCGCGGAGGCAATTTGGTGGAGCTTTCCCGTCGGGTCGGCGGTTTCGCTCGCCATGACGCTCGTCTATTATCGCTGGGGCGGCTGGCGGCGCGCGCGGATGCTGGCAAGCGGCACGTCGACGCGCTAGCAATCGTCGATGTCCTCGTTTCCAGCGCTTCGTCTTCGCCGCACCCGTTCGACCCCGTGGAGCCGTGCGCTCGTCGCCGAAACGCACCTCGCGCCCGCGCATCTCATCTGGCCCTTGTTCGTGACGAGCGGGACGGGGGTCGAGGAGCCGATCGTGAGCCTTCCCGGCGTGTCGCGCTGGTCGGTCGACGGCATCGTCGCGCGAGCGAAAGAGGCGCGAGCGCTCGGCATCGGCGTGGTCGCGCTATTTCCCAATACGCCGCGCGAGCTGCGATCCGCGCGGGGCGAGGAAGCGCTCAATCCCGACAATCTCATGTGCCGCGCGATCGCCGCGATCAAGAGCGCAGTGCCCGAAATCGGCGTCCTGACCGATGTCGCGCTCGACCCCTACACCGCGCACGGACATGACGGGCTGGTCGACGATTGCGGCTATGTGCTCAACGACGACACCGCCAAGATGCTCGTCGACCAGGCGTTGAACCAGGCGGCGGCGGGGGCGGACATCATCGCGCCATCGGACATGATGGACGGGCGCATCGGCGCGATCCGCGGCGCGCTGGAGCAGGCGGGGCACTGCAACGTCCAGATCATGGCCTATGCCGCCAAATATGCGAGCGCATTCTATGGTCCGTTCCGGGATGCGGTCGGTTCGGGCGGTCTGCTGAAGGGCGACAAGAAGACGTATCAGATGGACCCTGCGAACGGCGACGAAGCGCTGCGCGAAGTCGCGCTCGACCTGGCCGAGGGCGCCGACAGCGTGATGGTTAAGCCAGGCTTGCCCTATCTCGACATCGTCCGACGCGTGAAAGAACGCTTCGAAGTGCCTGTTTTCGCTTATCAAGTTTCAGGTGAATATGCGATGATCGAGGCGGCGACGGCGGCTGGTGCGGGCGACCGCGATGCGTTGGTCCTCGAAACGCTCCTCGCCTTTCGTCGCGCGGGATGCTCGGGGGTGCTGACCTATCACGCCGCGCATGCGGCGCGGTTGCTCAGCGCGTAGTCGGGCTAGGTGAGCCCGAGCTTGCGCAGCGCACGATAGCCGTTCGCCTTCAGGCCGTTCGTT
>JAYTAR010000428.1:0-2833 GCA_043737455.1 Sphingomonadales bacterium
CACGCCATAAACGCCGAGTGACGACGCCGCGAGAATGTAGAGCAGCCCGACGTTGATGTCGGCGAGCACCATGCCCGCGTCGAACGGGACCACCGCCCATACGATCAGCGCGACGGTGAAAGTGATGATCGGCGCAAGCAAGAACAGGCCCTTGTTCGCGCTCGACGGAATGATCGTTTCCTGCAGGAACACTTTCAGCCCGTCGGCGAACGACTGCAGCAGGCCGAACGGCCCGACCACATTGGGCCCCTTGCGCAGCGCCATCGCCGCCCAGATCTTGCGATCGGCATAGATCAGCATCGCGACCGCGAGCATGACGGGAAGCGCGATCAGCAACACCATCGTGGTATTCCAAGCCAGCCAGCCGGGGACTACGCCAAGGTGACTTTGCGCCCAAGCGGTCCAAGTCATGCGGCACGCTCCGGGCTGAAGGCCAAGAAGAGGGTTTCACGCGAAGCCGCGAAGCCGCGAAGGTTCTTGTGGTGACGTTGCCACACGAAGCTTCGCGCCTTCGCGGCTTCGCGTGAGCCATATTTTCTTGCGCGCAAGCGCACAGCAGCCGCGCCAGTCACTCCGCCGCCTCCAGCAGTTGGGTGGCCCCGTGCGTGATCTCTGCCGAGCATTGCTGCATCGTCGGCGAGGCGCGGCAGATCGCGTTGGTCAGGTAAAAGTCCTTGATCGGGTATCCGGTGATGGCTCCGCTGGGCGACGCCGGGAGCGTCGGCACCGACCAGCCATAGTCGGCCAGCCCCTCTTGCCCGAGCGCTGGCACCTCGGCCGCCATCGCCGCGCGCAGTGCCGGAAAGCTGTCGAACGGCAAGCGCGCGCCGAGCACGTCGGACAACGCGCGCAGGATCGCCCAATCCTCGCGCGCGTCGCCGGGCGGGAACACCGCACGTTCGGACCGCTGCACGCGCCCTTCCAAATTCACATAAGTGCCGGGCTTTTCGGCATAGCTCGCGCCGGGAAGCACGACATCGGCCGCCGCTGCGCCCGCATCGCCGTGATGGCCGATATAGACCTTGAACCCGCCAAACGTCGACCAGTCGACCTCGTCGGCACCCAGCGCAAACACCAGTCTAGCATCGCGCAGATCGGCAATCCCGCCGGCCTGGGCATAGCCGAGCATCAACCCGCCCATCCGCGCCGCCGCCATGTGGAGCACGTTGAAGCCGTTCCAGTCCGCCTTCACGAGGCCGAGCGTCTCGACCAGCGCGAGCGCGGCACCGTGGACGCCCGGAACCTTCAGAGCCCCGCCGCCGACGATCACTGCCGGGCGTTCGGCCTTGGCAAAGGCATCGATCACCGCCGCGGGCAGTGTCGCCAGCAGCGCAGTATCGGTTCCAAGCCACTCGACCGGGTAGGTCAGATCGGTCTCGGGCCCGATCGCGAACACGCGCGCGCCGAATTTGATCGCTTTGCGGATACGCGTGTTGACCAGCGGCGCCTCGCGACGAACGTCGCTGCCGATCAGCAGGATCGCATCGGCGCGCTCGATCCCGGCAATCGTCGTGTTGAAATTAACCGCCGCCAGCGACGACGTGTCATAGGCGAGCCCGGTCTGCCGCCCCTCGAGCAGCGAGGATCCCATCTGGCGCAGCAGGACTTTGGCGGCATACATCGTCTCGCAATCGAGCAGATCCCCCGCGACCGCGGCGACACTTGCACCCGCATCCACCGCCGCGATCGCCGCAAACGCCGCTTCCCACGTCGCGGGCTGTAACGTGCCACCCACGCGCACATACGGCCGGTCGAGCCGCCGTCGCACGAGCCCGTCGACATTATGGCGTGCCTTGTCCGACGCCCATTCCTCGTTCACGTCGTCATTGACGCGCGGCAGCGCGCGCAGCACCTGGCGCCCGCGCGCATCGAGGCGAATGTTGGTGCCGACCGCGTCCATCACGTCGATCGCGGGCGTCTTGCGCAGCTCCCACGGGCGCGCCTCGAACGCATAGGGTTTCGACGTCAGCGCGCCGACCGGGCACAGGTCGACGACATTGCCCGAGAGTTCGGACTGGATCGCGTGTTCCAGATACGTCGTGATCTGCATGTTCTCGCCGCGCCCGATCGCGCCGATATCCTCGACGCCCGCGACTTCTTGCGCAAAGCGGATGCAGCGCGTGCACTGGATGCAGCGCGTCATCGCGGTCTTGACGATCGGCCCCATGTATTTCTCGGTGACCGCGCGCTTGTTCTCGTCATAGCGCGTGGCCCCGCGGCCATAGGCGACGCTCTGGTCCTGCAAATCGCACTCGCCGCCCTGGTCGCAGATCGGGCAATCGAGCGGGTGGTTGATGAGCAGGAACTCCATCACCCCCTCGCGCGCCTTTTTCACCATCGGGCTGTCGGTACGGATCGCTTGTCCATCCGCGGCAGGCAGCGCGCACGACGCCTGCGGCTTGGGCGGCCCCGGCTTCACCTCGACGAGGCACATCCGGCAATTGCCCGCGATGCTCAGCCGCTCATGATAGCAGAAGCGCGGGATCTCCTTCCCCGCCGCCTCGCACGCCTGGAGCACGGTCGCGCCCGCTGGAACTTCGACCTCGATGTCGTCGACGGTGACTTTAGGCATCAGCGCACAACCGTGATGTCTAACGTGCACAGTGAGGGTTTAGGCGTAAACGGCCCAGTCATTCGAACGCCCCAGCCATTTTCAACGTAATCGGCCACCTCAGCAATTGATGTTACGAGGCGAGCGTTTTCCACGATATTTCGGCGTCGCTTCCCGTCAGGGCCCACAACCCCTTCAGGCGAATAAACACGATAAAAGCCGTCTGAATAGCGATATGGAATGCGCGTTTCGGTACGCCCCTGCCTAGGACCGGTTGTAAAC
>JAYTAR010000429.1:0-2828 GCA_043737455.1 Sphingomonadales bacterium
ATGGTGCGATGTCATCACAAATCCTCGGTCAGGATGAAGACGGGCGCGTCGGCGAAATCGCGAAAGGGTGCCGCGACCGCTTGGAAGGCTTCGGTGGAGACGTCGGCGACGAACGGATCGAGACCGTGGACGTCGATGATCTCGACATAATCGTAAGGCGATGCAGCGTCCGAGCCGAACAGCCCGGTCGCGCGGTGGACCGTGAAGTTAGTGACCGAGCCGAGCGCGTTTACGCCCGGAATGTCGGTGCCGCGCGCCCACGCTTCGTATTCGTCGCGGCTGACGCCGTCCTTCAGGTTGAACAGGCAGACGATGCGCATGTCAGCTTCCCTCGATGTGGCGCGCGAGCGCGATCAGACGCGACTCGCTCCCCGCCGGCCCGACCAGCTGGACGCTGACGGGCAAGCCATCGTCATCGAAACCGGCGGGAATCGCAAGCGCGGGCAACCCTGCGACGCTCGCCAGGCAGGTGAAATCGGACTGGTTCGCGGGCGGGCGCGACGTGTGCGCGAACGCCACCTGCGGGGCGGTCGGCATCACGAGGACGCCGTCGTCGCCGATTGCCTCGATCAGGAACGCGCGCGTGTCGGCGAGGACCTGCGGCCGCGGCGCCCTGCGTTCGCCATAGTCGAGCATGAAGTGCAGCTCGGGCGAGATGAGCGCCGCCTGCGCTGTGCGCGCGTCGCCAAGCTGATCGATCAGGTATCGCACACAGGCGACGAACCCCGCCATACGAACGGCAGGCGGCGGGTGGGGAAGGGTGATCGCAGTCGGGGTGCCGAGACTGGCGACGATGCGGTCGTAGGCGCTGCGGACGGCGGATTGGGTTTCTACGCCGGCGAGGTCGGCGAGCACCAGCAACCTACCCTCTCCCTGAAGGGGAGAGGGACAGGCGCGAAGCGCCAGGGTGAGGGCGCTCGCCTCGTCGGGTGCCCTCACCCTGCTTCCTTCGGAAGCTGTCCCTCTCCCCTTTAGGGAGAGGGCGGAGAACACCCGCTCCAGCACGTCGAGATCGCGCGCCAGCGGTCCGATGCAATCGAGGCTCGGCTCGAGCATCTCCAGCCCGTCCTGCGATACCGTGCCGTGCGTGGGCTTCAGGGCATAGACGCCGTTGTACGCGCCCGGGATGCGCACCGATCCCATCGTGTCGGTACCGAGCGCTGCGTCGCACAGCCCGCCCGCGACCGCCGCCCCCGCGCCACCCGACGACCCGCCGGGCGTGTAGCCCGTCCGCAACGCATTGTGCGTGCGCCCGAACCAGGGGTTGTCGGTGGTCGCACCCAGCGCCGCCTCGTGCATGTTTAGCGTGCCGAGGATCACCGCGCCGCTTGCGCGCAGCAACGCGACCACCGCGGCGTCACGCGTCGCGATCCGGTCACGATAGAGCGCCATGCCCGCGGTCCACGGTAGCCCGGCGACCATGATGTTCGACTTGATGCCGATCGTCAGCCCGGCAAGCGGACCCGTCCCGCCGACCGCGCTCTCGTCCCGATCGACGAAGGCCCCCAGAACTTCGTCAAGAACGTGCGCGTCGCTCACACCCCACGCTCGTCGATCAGCCGCACGGGCTTTTGCCGCACGTCGATCTGCGTTGCCGCCGCCGTGCCACCCGGCGCGCACAGCACGACCGCGACCTCGACGCCCAGCCCCTGGCGAAGCAGCGCGACCAGCGCCGCCGCGTCGGTCCCGCCGCGCGACTCGATCGTCACGATCATGTCGTCGCGCCCTTCGCTACGGCGCAGGTGACACACATATTCGCCGGTCAGGTCGGCGCGGTTCTCGATCAGCGATGCGATCGCATGCGGGAACAGGTTGATGCCGCGCAGCTTGACCATATTGTCGCTGCGCCCCTTGAATCCCGCGATCCGCTTGAACGCGAGCTCGCCTTGTCCGGACAATTCATGCGTGATGTCGTGCGTGTTGAAACGGATGCACGGCGCGATGTCGTCCTTGAACAAACAAGTGACGACCATGTCGCCCGTTTCACCGCGCGCGACCGGCGCCTGTGTATCGACGTCGAGCAATTCGAGGAATTGCGCGTCCTCCCACACATAAAGCCCGTCGCGCTCGGGCCCCTCGCCCGCGATGCTGCCGGTATCGCCGACGCCGTACCAGTCATACGCCTTGGCGCCGTGCCACGCGGCTTCGGTCGCGGCGCGGTCTTCGGTCCCCAGATGCCCGATGATCATGCGCAGCTTGATGCGGTCGAACATCCCTTCGGTTTCAGCAACTTCGGCGAGCTTCCTGATGTAATCGACGAAGCCGACCATCACCGTGACGCCGAAATCCGCCATCAGATTGACCTGATTGATCGAGCGCGTCTCGATCCCCGTGCCCGCCGACAGGAACAGCGAGTTGGTGAAGTGCGTCACCGCCTCGCGGATGTAATGCCCGCCGTTGATCATGCCATGGCCATAGACCGACTGGATGACGTCGTGCGGTTGTAGCCCCATCCAACGGTACATGCGCCCGACGAGCAGATTGGTGATCTCGCGACCCTTGGGCCCGAACATCAGCGGCTGCGGACGCCCGGTGGTGCCGCTCGTCGTGTGGAAAACCACCGGGTTGTCGCTACGCCCGTCGAAGTCGCCATAGGGCGGGTTCGCCGCGACCGACGCCATCAGGTCGGACTTGTCGTAGACGGGGAGCTTTCCAATGTCGCCCAGGCCGCGAATGTCGCCCGCCTCGATCCCCTTCGCTCCCCACAACCGCTGGTAGAATGGGATTTGCCACCCGCGTGTCATCAGCGTGGTGAAGCGTGCTTCTTGAAGCGCGCGGAGCTCGTCGGTCGACATGCGCCCGTAGGTCCCGACGAGATCGAGCGGATA
>JAYTAR010000430.1:0-2828 GCA_043737455.1 Sphingomonadales bacterium
CGCCAATTGATGCGTCGGCTCGGCCTCGTCACGGTCTGCGAGGAAGCGGCGTGCCCCAACATCGGCGAGTGCTGGACGCAGAAGCATGCGACGGTGATGATTCTCGGTGATACCTGCACCCGCGCCTGCGCGTTTTGCAACGTCAAGACCGGGATGCCGCAGCCTGTCGACCTGATGGAGCCGGTGCGTGTCGCCGAAGCCGCGGGTGAGCTTGGCCTCGAGCATATCGTCATCACATCGGTCGACCGCGACGACCTGCCCGATGGCGGCGCGACGCAGTTCGTCGCGGTGATCACCGAATTGCGCAAACGCGCGCCGCGCACGACCATCGAGATCCTGACTCCCGATTTTCGCAACAAGGCCGACAGCGCGGTGGCGCGGATCGTCGATGCCCGCCCCGACGTGTATAATCACAATCTCGAAACTGTGCCGCGGCTGTATCCGACGATCCGGCCGGGCGCGCGCTATTACGCTTCGCTGCGCCTGCTCGAAAGCGTCAAGCGCCAAGACCCCTCGATCTTCACCAAGTCGGGACTGATGGTGGGTCTTGGCGAAGAGCGTCTGGAGATGCATCAGGTAATGGACGACATGCGCTCGGCGGGCGTCGATTTCCTGACCTGCGGCCAGTATCTGCAACCGACGCAGCGCCATGCCAAGGTCCATGAATTCGTGCCGCCCGCGGCATTTGCGGCCTACGCGGCGATCGCGCGGGCGAAGGGCTTTCTGCAGGTGGCGGCGTCGCCGCTAACACGGTCGAGTTACCACGCCGGGGCCGATTTTGCGGTGATGAAGGCCGCGCGCGACAAGGCGCTGGGTGGCGGAGTTGCCAGTGCCGCGGCATAGGGAACGGCGAGCGCTACCGTACAGCGCGGCGCAGATGTTCGACTTGGTCGCCGATGTCGACCGCTACGACGAGTTCCTGCCGTGGATTCAGGCGACGCGCATCGTCGGGCGCGAGGGCGCGGTGGTCACTGCTGAACTGGTCGTCGGCTTCAAGATGGTACGCGAACGCTTCACCAGCCGCGTGACGCTCGATCGTCCGTCGCGCATCCATGTCGACTATATCTCGGGGCCGCTGCGGTATCTCAAGAACGACTGGGTGTTCCGCGACGACGGAGCAGGCTGCGTGATCGATTTCAGCGTCGATTTCGAGTTTCGCTCGCGACTGTTCGAGGGGCTGGCGGGGGTGTTCTTCGGCGAGGCGTTCCGGCGCATGGTCGCCAGCTTCGAGGCTCGAGCGCGAGCCGTGTACGGCGCGCCGGTCGCTGCGTTGTCGGGCGCTGCTTAGAAGGTCATGCGCTGACCGCTGCCGAAATCGGTGCGCAGCAGTCCGACGATCCAGTCGGCCACCGCCGCCGGTGGCTTAAGGGTCGCAGCATCTTCGCCTGGAAAGGCCCGGGCGCGCATCCGCGTTGCAGTCGCTTTGGGATTGAGCACCGCGACACGGACCGCGCTCGTTGCTGCGACCTCCTCACCATAGGTCAATACCAGCGTATCGAGCGCCGCCTTGGTGGCCGCATATGGACCCCAGAAGGCGCGTGGCTCGGTCGCGACGGTCGAGGTCATCGTCAACAGGCGGCCAGCATCGCTGGCCCGCAGCAGCGGGTCGAAGGCGCGGATCAGACGCATGCCCGCGGTCAGGTTGAGCGCGACGACCTGATCCCATTCCTTGAGGTCGATATGTGGCACCGGCGTCAGACTTCCCAGCGTCGCGGCGTTGAGGACCAGTATGTCGAGCTTGCCCCAGCGCGACCCCAGCGCCGCTGCCAGTCGGTCGATCGCATCGTAATCGCGCAAGTCGAGCGGAGCGATCGTCGCCTTGCCGCCCTGCGCATGGATCCGCCCCTCGACCTCGACCAGCCCAGCCTCGGTGCGCGCGGTCAGTACGACATGCGCACCCGCCGCCGCCAGCGCCTCGGCAGTCGCCGCACCGATGCCGCGCGAGGCCCCGGTGACCATGGCCATTCGTCCAGCGAGGTCGATCAGATCATGCGCTCCGATAGCATCGACAGCTGGTCGGGAACCTCGAGGTCCTCCTGATCGGTCAGTCGCGTCGGATAGTCGCCGGTGAAGCAAGCGTCGCAATACTGCGGCGCATCGTCGAGCCGCATGTCCTCGCCCAGCGCGCGATACAGACCATCGATCGAGACGAAGGCCAAGCTGTCGACCTTGATGTATTCGCGCATCCGCTCGACATCCATGTTGGCGGCGAGCAGCTTCGACCGCGCCGGCGTGTCGACGCCGTAGAAACAGCTGGGCCGCGTCGGCGGCGAGGCAATGCGCATGTGGACCTCGGCGGCACCCGCATCGCGCATCATCTGGACGATCTTAAGGCTGGTCGTGCCGCGGACGATCGAATCGTCGATCAACACGATGCGCATGCCGTCGATCATCGCGCGATTGGCGTTGTGCTTGAGCTTGACGCCCAAGTTGCGGATCTGGTCGCCGGGCTGGATGAACGTCCGCCCGACGTAGTGCGAGCGGATGATGCCGAGCTCGAACGGCAGTCCCGATTGCTGCGCGTACCCGATTGCGGCGGGCGTTCCCGAATCGGGCACCGGCACGACCATGTCGGCTTCACACGGGCTTTCGATCGCCAGTTGCGCGCCGATCTTCTTGCGCACCTGATAGACGCTCGACCCATCGACGACCGAATCGGGGCGGCTGAAATAGACATGCTCGAAGATGCACGGGCGCGGGCGGACGACGCCGAACGGGCGTAGTGAGCGTAGGCCGCGCGCGGTGATGACGATCAGTTCGCCCGGCTCGACGGCACGCAGAAAGGTCGCGCCGACGACGTCGAGCGCCACGGTCTCCGACGCGAGGAT
>JAYTAR010000431.1:0-2826 GCA_043737455.1 Sphingomonadales bacterium
AAGCCGCCCGCGTCGGTCAACCGTGCGGTGGGAAATCCCTGCCCGAAGCGCCAGTCGTTGCCGATCTTGGTGACCAGCAGCACCGCATCATAGCCCAAACTCGCGAGGCGGTACGGCCCCTTGCCAAAGCGCGTCCGGTATTTCGTCGCAAGCTGCGTATACACCCCGTCGGACACGCTGGCGAACCACGCGCCGCGCAAGCCCGGGTTCGTGGACAACGCCCCTTCGGCATTCCACAATTCGGTACCGAGCACGCGTGCGCCGGTGCCGCCGCGTGCGCGGATCAGCGGAACGGCCTGAATGGCGACGCGCGCCGAATCGGCGATCAGCACCGCCTCGTACGGCGACGCCGCTGCCAGCTTGCTCACGGCGGCCGAGATCGACCCCGGCGTGCGGTCGAACGTTTGCAGTGCGACGACCTGACCGCCCGCATTCTCGACGCTGCGCAGAAACGCGGTTGACGCGCGCTGTCCGTACAATCCCGTCGGCACCAGCCCCGCAAATTTGGTCACGCCTTTGGCTCGGGCATAAGTGACAATGCGCGAAATCGCCTGTTGCGGCGCAAATCCCATGACATAGACGCCGTTTCCGGCGACGCCGACATCGTTCGAAAACGTGATGATCGGCACGCGTCCTGCGCGCGCGACCGGGGCGACCGCGCGCACGTCGTCGGCCAGCAGCGGCCCGAGGATCAGCCGATTACCCTCCGCGATCGCCTTTTGCGCGGCGGCGGCGGCACCCGGTGCGGTATCGTACATCGTGACGCGAATCGTCTTTCCGCCGGTATCGAGCACCGCCATGTTCGCGGCGTTCGCGATCGCCTCACCGACGCCTGCATTTGCGCCGGTCAGCGGCACGAGCAGCGCGACGCGGTTGCGCTCGGTGTCGGTCGGCAAGCCTGGTATCACCGGCTCGGGACGTACCGGCTGCGGCACCGGCTCGATCGGGCGCGGCGGTGCCTTGGGCACCACCTGGCAGCCTGCGAGCAGCGCGGTCGCCGTGACGATCAGCCCGATGCGCAATCGCGACACTTGCCGTGCCGCTCGACCCTCTGCCATGACCCTCGCCACCCTTATGACTCAACCCTTACCCCCGGGCCTCTATATCGTCGCCACGCCGATCGGCAATCTTGGCGACCTCACTCCGCGCGCGGCGGCGGTGCTGACGCATGCCGATGTGCTGTGCGTCGAAGACAGCCGGGTGTCGGGAAAACTTCTGAACCACATCGGCGTACGGCGTTCGATGCAGCAATATCACGACCACAATGCCGATGCCGTGCGCCCCATGCTGATCGCGCGGATGGGAAGCGAGTCGGTTGCGGTCATCAGCGACGCGGGAACGCCGCTGATCTCCGATCCGGGGTTCAAGCTGGTGCGAGAGGCACGTGCGGCGGGGCACCCGGTGGTGACCGTGCCTGGCCCGTGTGCCGCGATTGCCGCGCTGACGGTCGCCGGGCTGGCGACCGATCGATTCTTGTTCATGGGTTTCCTGCCGACCAAGGCCAAGGCACGCAACGAGGCGATTGCCGAGGTCGCGGACGTGCGCGCGACGTTGGTCTTCTATGAATCGGGGCCGCGCCTTGCAGCGATGCTGGCGGCGCTGGCGGCGACGCTGGGCGACCGTGACGCGGCGGTCGCGCGCGAGCTGACCAAGGCATATGAGGAATGCGTGACAGCGCCGCTCCTGACGCTCGCCGCGCGCTACGCCAACGCGACCCCGAAAGGTGAGATCGTCGTCGTCGTCGCACCGTTCTCGCACCAACGCGTCGCGATCGACAGCGACGCGGCGTTGGTCGAGGCTCTCGCGCGGCTTTCGGTCGGGCAGGCCGCGAGCGAGGTTGCGGACTTGACCGGCATCGACCGCCGCACATTGTATGCCCGCGCGCTCGAGCTCAAGCGATGACGCGCCAGGACGCCGAGCGGCGCGGGCGCCGTGCCGAGCAGATCGCGGCATGGTGGCTACGGTTGAAGGGATGGCGCATCGTGGGGCGGCGCGTGCGCACGCCGATGGGCGAAGTCGACATCATCGCGCGTCGATTTCATACGACGGCGTTCGTCGAGGTGAAGGCGCGGGCGTCGATCGCCGACCTCGACATGGCGGTCGACCGCCACCGTCTGCGCCGCGTCGCCGCCGCCGCGACCGCGCTCGCCGCGCGCCACGCTTTCCCCGGCGGCGACATCCGCATCGACGTGATCCTCGTCGCGCCCGGACGGCTGCCGCGCCATCTCGAGAACGTCTGGGACGGGTGACAAGCGCGCGGCTGCCGGTTAGGGGCGCGCCGATGACGCTCAGAGTCGCCTTTCAAATGGACCCGATGGCGGGGCTCAACTTCGCCAGCGATTCGACGTTCGCGCTGATGGCGTCGGCGCAGGCGCGCGGGCACACCTTGTTTCATTATCTGGCGGAGGACCTGACGTGGACCGGTGACCGCCTGGTTGCGCACGCACTGCCAGTGACGGTCCGCGCCGAGGGCGAGCGCTACACGCTGAGTGACCCGGTGCGCCTCGATCTCGGGCGCGACGCCGACGTGGTCTGGATGCGCCAGGATCCACCGTTCGACATTGGCTATATCACCGCCACGCACCTCCTCGAACGCATTCGGCACGAAACGCTGGTCGTGAACGATCCGGCAAGCGTCCGCAACGCGCCCGAAAAGCTGTTCGTGCTCGATTATGCGCATTTCATGCCGCCGACCATGATCACGCGGTCGCTCGACGAGGCCCGCGCGTTCCTGGCCGAGCACGGCGAAATCGTCGTCAAGCCGTTGCACGGCAATGGCGGCAAGGCGATCTTCAAGGTCGGCGCGGACGGCGCGAATTTGTCGTC
>JAYTAR010000432.1:0-6996 GCA_043737455.1 Sphingomonadales bacterium
CCGTCGATCAGCAACAGGTCGGGCCATGTCCCGGTCTCGCGGTCGGGATCCTCATCGAGCGCGCGCGTGAAACGGCGCTCGAGCACTTCGCGCATCATCCCAAAATCGTCGCCCGCGATCGTCTCGGGCCGCTTGATGTTGAACTTGCGGTACTGGCCCTTCTCGAACCCCAACGGCCCCGATACGATCATCGCCCCAACCGAATTGGTGCCCTGGATATGGCTGTTGTCATAGACTTCGATCCGGCGCGGCGGATCGCCCAATTCGAACAAGGTCGCGATCTCGGCGAGCAGGCGCGTCTGCGTCGCCCCTTCCGCCGCGCGGCGGTCGAGCGCTTCCTCGGCATTGCGCTTGGCCTGCGCGACCAGCTTCACCCGGTCGCCGCGCTGCGGCTGCGCGATCGTCACCTTGCCGCCCGCCTTTTCGTACAGCGCTTCGGCCAGCAGCGCGCTTTCGGCGACGTCGCAGTCGGTTAGGATCGTGCGCGGCGGCGGCACCTCGTCGTAGAATTGGAGCATGATGCTCGCCAGCGCCTCATCCTCGGGAACGTCGGCGGTGTGCGCGGGAAAGAATGCGCGGTGCCCCCAATTTTGCCCGCCACGAATGAAGAACGCCTGGACGCACGTCACCCCGCGCTTGCACGCGAGCGCCCAGATATCGGCATCGCCGACGCCATCGGCGTTGATCGCCTGCGTCCCCTGGATGAACGTCAAGGCGCGCAGCCGGTCGCGCAGCAACGCGGCCCGTTCGAAATCCTGTCGCTCGGCGGCGTCCTGCATCGCCCCGCCGAGCTTTGCCTGAACCTGCGTCTTCTTGCCGCCCAGAAAGTCCTTCGCGTCGGCGACGAGTTCGGCATAGTCGGTCTGCGTGACGCGCCCGACGCACGGCGCCGAGCAGCGCTTGATCTGATACAACAGGCACGGCCGATCGCGGCGGCTGAAGAAGCCGTCCGAACAGGACCGCAGCAGGAACAGCTTTTGCAACGCATTCAGCGTGGTGTTGACCGACCCCGCACTCGCGAACGGCCCATAATAATTGCCCGTCGCCCGGCGCGCACCGCGGTGCTTCTGGATGCGCGGGAACGCATGATCGGCGCGCAACAGGATGAACGGAAAGCTCTTATCGTCGCGCAGCAGCACGTTATACGCGGGGCGATAGCGCTTGATCAGCTGCGCTTCGAGCAGCAGCGCCTCGGCCTCATTGTTCGTTGTGACGATCGTCAGGCCACGTGTCTGCGCCACCATGCGCTGCAAACGCTTGGGCAGCCGCACGACCTGGGCATAGTTGGCGACGCGATTGCGTAGCGCACGTGCCTTGCCGACATACAACACGTCGCCGCGCGCATCGATCATGCGGTAGACGCCGGGTCGTGTCGGCAACGTCGCGAGTACGTTGCGGATCGCCGCGACCCCGGCGTCGAGGTCGGGCGCATCGCTGCCCTTGATCGTATAGGTGGCGGCGTCTTCGTTGAAGCGGTCGGGTGTACGCGGTGCGGGCATCGCCGCCTATCTAGGCTGCGTCACCGCGCCCCGCCACCCTGATGCGCTACTTGATCGCGGCGAGCTCCGCCTCGGTCTTCGTGATGGCGGCTTCGGTCATGCGACCCCCCGACATCGGCTGGACCTGCTTCAACGTCATCGTCTTGAACATCGGGTACATCGGGTTCGTCATCATGCCCGGAAAGTTGGCATCGAGCACTGCCTTGCCCTTCGCATCGGCGGCGATCTCCTCGATCGGCGTATCAATCGTCAGCGGCTTGGCAGCAGCTGCGACAGGAGCGGCCAACGGTACGACGGCGGTCTGAGCGGTCAGCGCGACCGGCAAGGCAGCGAGGGCGAGCGCGGCGAAACGAAACGACATGGGTAATCTCCTGGGTACGAAACGATAGGCACGGATAGCCGGAGGCCGTGAAAACGCCAACGCCCTGCGCGCTCAGTTCAGCCGGGCAATCGCACCATCGACCAGCGCGCGATCGGCGGTCGCATCGTGATTCGCGGCGATCAGCGCGGCGGCGGCGCGCGCTGCGGCGCTCGCGGCCTTGGCTCGTACTTCGGCGATCGCGCCGCGCTCGGCAGCGGCGATCTTGTCCTCGGCCATCGCGGTCCGGCGCGCGATCAGCGCGGTCGCGTCCTCCTCCGCCTTAGCAAGGATCGTGGCGGCTTCGCTGCGCGCCTGCGTGCGCATCGCATCGGCATCGCCTGCCGCTGCCGCCGCCTTCGCTTCATATTCCGCCTTAAGCGCTTCCGCCTCGGCGCGAAGCTTGGTCGCGGCGTCGAGCTGCTGCCGGATGGCGTCGATCCGCGCATCGAGCGACCGCGCGATCGTCGCCGGCACCTTCTTCCACAATGCCAGCAAGATGACGCAAATCATCGCCAGCGCGACCAGCATCGTCGCGTCGAAACCCAATGCCGACGGATCGGCATAGGGCGTTCCGTGATCGCTCCCGGCCTCGACCGTCGTGTGCAGCTCACGCGCCGCCTGTGTTTCGTCAGCCATGCCCCATCGCCTCCCGAACCGCAGCCTGTGCCGCCGCCGGTGTCACGCTCGCGCCTGACAGTTTGGCGACCATCGCCTGCGCGGCTTCGGCTGCCGCCGCCTCGATGCTCGCCAGCGCGTCGGCTGTGGCCGCGCGGATCGCACTCTCCGCCGCGCCAACCTTATCCGCGGCCACGCCATCGGCAGCTTTCACCCGCACTTCGGACGCCGCCGCCGCTTGCGCCTTTGCCTTCGCGGTCGCGACCTGCGCTTCCACCTTGGCTGCCGCCATCTTCGTCCGCCATGCTTCCTCGGTCGCGTCGGCGGCGACACGCGCCGCCTGTGCAGCCGCAAGATCGCCCGCAACCTTTGCATTGCGTTCGTCGACCGTCGCTTCGATCTTGGGCAGCATCGCGCGCCCGATACCGAAGTAGATCAGGCCGAAGACGATCAGCAGCCAGAACACCTGGCTGGCATAGGTTTCGACGATCTGGGCAATCTGCGGCATGGACTTCGCTTAAGCGACGAAGATCAGGATCATCGCCACGACGAACGCGAGCAGGCCGAGCAACTCCGCCGCCGCGAAGCCGATGAACAAGCGCCCTTGCTGGCCATCGGCGGCACCCGGATTGCGCAACGCGCCCTCCAGGAACGAACCGAACACATTGCCGACGCCGAGCGCCGCCATGCCGACACCGATCGCCGCGAGGCCCGCGCCGAGAAGCTTTGCTGCTGCTGGATCCATGATCGTAACTCCCTATTATATCGTGTGGTGATTAGTGAAGGTTGACCGCGTCGTTGATGTACAACGACGTGAGCAAGGCAAAAACGTAAGCCTGGATCGCAGCCACGAGCAGTTCGAGGAGCGTAATGCCGATCATCAGGATGAAACTGGGCAGCGCGACCACCGGTGCGACCCACAAGGCCTCGGCATTCAATCCGTTGATCACGAACCCGGCAAGCACCTTCATCAGGATATGCCCCGCGGTCATCGCGACGAACAATCGAAGCGCCAGGCTGAAGGGACGGATCAGGAAGCTGAAAAGCTCGATCACGAACAGCAGCGGGATCATGATCACCGGCGTGCCGTGCGGGACGAACAGCGAGAAGAAGTGCAGCCCGTGCCGCGCGAAGCCGACGATGAGCACGATCGAAAAACTGATGATCGCCAGCACGCCAGTGACGGTCAGATGGCTGGTCACGGTGAACGCGTGAACGCCGGGCACGATACCGATCGGCATCATGCCCAGCAGGTTCGCGATCAGGATGAACATGAACAGTGAAAAGACATAGGGCACGAACTTCTTGCCCTCGGGCCCGACGTTTTGCGCCAACATCGTCGAGATAAAGCCAGTCACGCTTTCGACCGCGACCTGCCAGCGGCCGGGAACCAGCTGGCGCTTCATTCCGCCCAACATGAACCCCCAGATAATCGCGAGCACCACGATCATGAACAATGCGGAGTTCGTGAACGACAGATCATACCCGCCCACGTTCAGCGGAACCAGCGGCTCCACCGTGAACTGGTGCATCGGATCGATCTTGCCGCCTTCGCCCGCCACGTCTCAGTCCCTATGCACAACGAGCGGCGAGGATCACTCCGGCCGCTCGCCCGAAATTCGAAAGATGTTCCTGAACGCCACGACGATGCCGAGCATCATCAGGCCAAGCAGGAGAAAGGGCGCGGTGCCAAGCCACCGGTCGAGCAGCCAACCGATCAGCGCACCCCCGGCGGGACCCGCGATCAGTTCGGCAAGCACGCGATTGCCCTGGGAATAGCCTTTCCCATGACCTTGCGCCGACTTCCCCGATCGCGCCGTTTCCTTTGCGGTCTCCGCGTCCAGCCGCTGGTTGAGCGACGTGATCCGTGGGTCCTCGCTCCGGAAATCCGGGCCTTCGGGGCTGTCGTTGGGGATGTCCGTCATCATGTCGAGCTCCGTTGGCCGGGGCTCGTCACAGGTCCGAACGACCCCGCCTTTCGGGGGCGCCTGTATGAAAGCGCGACGTTCAAGTCAACCATTGTGCGCTGCGGCAGGCAGCGGCGAAACGCTAGACGTTGCGCTGCGGCATGGGGACGGTGAAACGTTAGGCGCAATACTCGGGAAGCGCGATCGGGGCGCTACCCTCGCGGACGCGCCAGGCACCGTCGCGCAACTGATACGCCTCACCCGCACTAACGCGCGTGCGCAGCGTGGTGCACCCGACCGCCGCGGCGACGTCCTTCACCGTCACGCCGCGCTCGGCGGCCAGCTTGGTATAGGCGTCGCGACGCTTGATGTTGATCGCTTCGACTTCGGCGCGGACCGCGCCCGAGGCGCCACCGCGCACGCCAAGATAGCCATCGGCCTGTTCGCCGACCGTGGCGGCATCGATCGCGGCGGCGACACCGCCGCTTTGCGCGCTCGCGATCCCGGCAAGGCCGAGCGCGGCGGCGAAAAGGAATGGTTTGACGGTCATTTCGGGAAAAGCTCCGGATTCGACGTGATCAGGGCTTCGGCATCGCGTTTCAGCGTGACGACGACCTCCTGCTTGATGTTCACGTTCAAGTTGATTTCGATCGGCTTTTCAGGCGCCTTCAGGCTGATGCAACCGCTCAGCAGCAAAAGGACGCCCGCAATTGGAACGGTTCTGATCATGTGCCGGTGCCTCGCATCGCAATCCTCGCGCGTCAACTTCAAGTGCCTCTATGGCGGCGTCGCGCTTGCGGGAGGCTGAACGGGGCGCAGCAGCCCGCGCGGGTCCTGCAAGCTGCGCGCGGTGCTGGCGAGGCCGCGAAACGGCGCGCGCACGACAATGTTGAAGCGGAACGGCAGGCCGGTCAGCTTGCGCGTCGTGCCCGTGCTCGCCACCGGGGCCTGGTTGATGCCGTCGAACTTGATGCTGCTGACGATCTCGCCATCGAGTGCACCGTCGAGATCGATCGTCAGCCGGTCGTACTTGATCGATTTCAGCGCATCGAACGCTAGCTTGCCATATTGCCCGAGCGCGGCGTTCGACACGTCGCCGACATAGGCCAGCGTCCCCTTGCCCCGCGCGACCAGCCGCCCGCCGACGATCCGCCCGCCGCTCTGGTCGAACACGATCGGAAGCGCGCCGTCGAAGCTGCCGGTCGCGGCAATGTTCTCGAGCTTCAGCATCTCGATGAACTTTGCCGCGTCGAGGCCGACGACGCGGAACGTCAGCGTGCGCGGCGCCTGACGCCCGAAGTCTAGCGTTGCCGGGTCGAGCAGCAGTGCGCCCCCCGCGAACGGCCAGCGCCCGGCCTCGATCGCGACGCGCTGGCCGGGCAACAGTCGGTAATCGATGACGCCGTCGCGCACCTCCACGCCCGAATTGACGAGGCGCAGCGTCACTCGCTGCCCCGGTGGCGTCGACAGCGCGAGCAGATCGTCGAACACAACCGTTCCGCGCAAACCGTCGACCGGCCCGAACGCGGCGGCGAGGTCAAGATCGTTCGTCGTGAAGCGACCGCTGCTCGTCACGCCGCGCGGTGTCCATGCGACACGCCCGGTGCCGTCGATCCGCCCATCGACATTGGCGACGACGCCCACGGTCAACCGCGTCAGCGCCTCGGGCTGGAGCGTCTTGCCGAACACCAGCCCATCGACGGCGAGCGTCGCGTTGCCGGTGCCGGAGCCAAGGTCGTGCGCGATCGCGACCTGGGTGACGGTCGTCCCTGTTTTCGGTTCGGCGAGCGTCGCGGTGGCGTCGATCTGGTTCCCGCGCAGCGTCAGCCGAACGGCGCGCGCCGCGAGCGGCGTGAAACGCGCGTTCGCTTCGGCATCGGCGATCCGCGCCGAACCGTCCACGTCGATCCCTTGTCGCCCCACGCGCCAGCGTCCTGCCCCCGCGTCGGCGAGCAGCGGCACGCCGCCGATCTGCCCTACCAGCCCCGCGAAACGCCCCTGGCCGGCAAGTGTCCCGTCGATACGGGCGATATCGAGGCGCGTCACGCGGTCGGACTTGCCAAGGCGGACCGCGACATCGTCGAAGCGGATCGGTCCCGCAAGATCGACCGTCGCGCGCGACGCCGAGAGCGTGAGCGGCGCACTTCCGCTGATCCCCGACAGGCGCACGGGGCCGGTCGTGAAGCCGCCCCGCGTGCGACCGTTCACGACACCCAGTATCGCACCGCTTTGTGAGGGGCAGAGTTGCAAACGCGTGGGCGCCAAGGTGACGCCGAGCGCCACGAGCCGTTCGAACGCCACCGGCGCGCAGCCGGGCTGAACGATCAGCGCACCGCCGGCGCTGCGTTGGAGCACGACCGGGATGCGTAGTCCGGTAATCCGCCCTGCCCCGACCGGCCCGTCGATCGCCGCTGCGCTTTCGATGCGGAAAATGCCGTCACGCCGCGCGACGACACGCACTGGATCGAGCGCCAGCCGCGCACCTCCGGCGGCATAAGGCGCGACGTTCATCAGCCCGCGCCAGGTCGCGGCGTTCACCTCGACGAAGCGACCCTGGAGCGCGGGCAAGCCACCGCCCGACAGGGAGACCGCTACTTGGCGCGGCGCGGTGTTC
>JAYTAR010000433.1:0-6990 GCA_043737455.1 Sphingomonadales bacterium
TTGTGCTCCGGCGAAAGCCGGAGCTCTGCTCGCCGGCAATGTCGCCCGCCGTCAGGGTTCCTGCTTTCGCAGGAGCACAGTAATGCGCTTTACGGGCAAGACGATCGTCGTCACCGGGTCGGGGCGCGAGCGCGGGCTCGGCCAGGCGATCCTGCAGCGCTTTGCCGATGAAGGGGCGAATTGCGTCGTATCCGATGTCACGATCGGCGACGAAGCGCGCGGCGTCGCCGACGATCTCGCGCGGCGCGGCGGCAATGCCAAGGTCGCCGCGATCGCCTGCGACGTGTCGAAGGTCGACCAGTGCCGAAGTCTCGTCGATGAAACCGTCGCTGCGTTCGGCGGCATCGACGTGTTCGTGAACAACGCCGGGATCGGCTTCATGATGAAGCCGATGCTCGACGTCGAGCCCGCCGATTGGGACACCGTCATCGCGGTCAATCTGTCGGGCGCATTCTATTGCACGCAGGCCGCCGCCAAGGCGATGATAGCAGGTGGCCAGAACGGCAGGGGCTGCGGCCGCATCATCAATATCGCCAGCCAGGCGGCAAAATCGGGCTTTCCGCACTTGCCCGCCTATGTCTCGTCGAAACATGGCATGATCGGGCTGACGCGCGCGACGGCGATCGAGCTCGGGGCGCATGGCATCACCGTCAACGCGGTCTGCCCCAATCATGTGACCACCGCGCTTGGCGCCGAGCAGAACGCATATTTCGCCAAGCTGCTGGGGTTCGCCAGCGTCGACGCATATCTGGCGAACATGGCGAGCAAGAACCCGATGGGCCGACCCGGCCTCGCCAGCGACACCGCCGCCGCCTGCGCGTGGCTGGCAAGCGAAGACGCGGGCTATGTGACGGGGGAAGCGTTGAACGTGAGCGGCGGTGAGGAAATGCATTGATGCAAAACGAACGCATCGACTGGCCGAACGGCGCGAAGCTCGCGCTGAGCATCGTCGTCAACGTCGAGGAAGGCAGCGAGATGACGATCGCGCGCGGCGACCGGGGCATGGAGCCGGTCGACGAACTGGGCATCCACATCAAGTCGCCGATCCGCAACTATGGCAACGAAAGCAATTATCTTTACGGAATCAAGGCGGGCGCGCCGCGTGTCGTGGCGCTGCTCGACAAGCACGAAGTGCGCGCGTCGTGGACGGTCGCAGCAATGAGCCTGGAAACGCATCCCGAGATCGCAGCTGCGATCCGCGCACGCGGCGACGAGCCGGTCAGCCACGGCTATCGCTGGGTGCACCAATTCAAGATGGACGAGGCCAAGGAGCGCGCCTTCATTCGCGACGCGGTCACCAGTATCGAGGCGACCACCGGCACGCGCCCCTATGGCTGGCTGAGCCGGTATTTCCACACCGACAACACGCGGCGCCTACTGATCGAGGAAGGCTTCGACTATCACATGGACGATTATTCGGGTGACGTGCCGTTCGTCGATCGGACGACGGTGCCCGAAAAAGCGATTGCCATCGTGCCCTACCAACTCGACACCAACGACATGAAGATGTGGACCGACGCCGCTTACACACCCGCGAACTGGCTCGATTATGCACGGCGCGCGTTCGACTGGACGTATGCCGAGGGCGTAGCGGGCGATCCCAAGATGATGTCGCTTGGCCTGCACCTGCGCATCATCGGTCGACCGGGTCGGATCTGGGCATTCGACGAGTTCTTGCGCCACGTCCGCGGCCATGATGGCATTTGGTTCGCGAGGCGCCACGAGATCGCCAAGGTGGTGCTGTGACGCTTCGGCTTGCCAAAGAGGCGCCGGTGGCGCGGCTGCTGATCGATCGGCCGCTGAAGCGCAACGCGATGACGACCGCGATGTTCGAGATGCTGCCAGGGCTGCTCGACGACGCCGTGACCGATCCCGCGATCCGTACGATCGTGCTGACATCGGCGCGCGCCAAGCTGTTCTGTGCGGGGGCCGACATCGGCGAGCTGTCGGCCAACGCCGCCGACAAAAAGTGGCGCGGCGCGAATCAGGCCGCGATCAACCGCGCGCAGCACGCGCTGGCTCAGGCACCAAAGCCCGTGATCGCCTTCATCGATGGCGACTGCATCGGCGGAGGCTGCGGCATGGCACTCGCCTGCGACATCCGTATCGCGACCCCGCGCGCACGCTTCGGAATTACGCCGGCCAAGCTTGGGCTCGTCTATCCGCTGCACGACACCAAATTGCTCGTCGACTTGGTCGGGCCGGGCCAGGCCAAGCGCATCCTCTATACCGGCAAGATACTCGACGCCGTCGAGGCGTGCCGGATCGGACTGATCGACGTCGTCGCCGACAGCCCCGATGAAATCCTCGCCGACATCGTCGCCGCTTCCCCGCACAGCCACCGCCAGTCGAAAGCGATCGTGGCGCGCATCCTGGGCGGACAAGCCGACGACGACGTCAAGACACTCGCGATGTTCAGTGCCGCGTTCGAAGGCGCGGACTTTCGCGAGGGCGTCGCGGCCTTTCTCGACAAACGTGATCCCGAGTTCGGCGAATGACACACGGGCGCATCCTGTGCGGAACGGTCACGACGCCCGATCTCGGCGGTGCCTTGGTCGACTATCGCGATACGCTGGGGCTACGGCTGGTCGAACAGACCCACGTACCCTCCGCGCTCGCCGCCAGCTGGGGTACGCCCGCCGTGGCAGGCGCGCCAATGGCGCTGCTGCAACCGACAAGCGGTATCGACACTTTCGTTCGCCTGGTTGAGCAACCCGTCCCGACCGACTTCTTGCCAACGCGCAGCTTTGGCTGGGCGGCATTCGAGCTGAGCGTGCAGGATGTCTTCGGTTGGGCGGAGCGAGTGACGAAGAGCGGCTTCACGGTCGTCGGGCCGCCGCGCGAGATACCGGGACTGCCGTATTTCGTCGCGATGCAAATGCTCGGGCGCGGACGCGAGATGATCTATTTGAACGAAGTGCGGTCGGATACGCCGACGTCGGACCTGCCCAAGGCGACATGCCCGGTCGAAAATATCTTCATCGTCATCCTTGCCTGCGCCGACCGGCCTGCGGCGCTCGCCTGGTACCGCGATCGGCTTAGCCTCGACATCGGGGCCGACTATACAATCCCCTATACCATGATTGCGCGCGCCTTCGACATGCCGCTCGATCACAAGTTCACGATCACGATGGCGCAAAAGGGTCGGATGCCGATCATCGAGGTCGACGGCTATCCCGCAGCCGCAACCCCCCGCCCCGGCGACCCGGCGCTGCTGCCGGCAGGCAATGCGCTCGTCACGCTTGCGGTCGAACGCCTGCCCAATCTCGACTTCGTGTCGCCGCCCACCGCTCGAGACGGTGCACTCTATGCAGGGCGGATGACCGCAACGGTTCGCGGCCCGGCGGGCGAGCTGATCGAGCTTGTCGAACTGCGATGACCACCCCCTTGCGCCCCTGTTGCGCCCCGATTAGGGCGGTCACGAACACTTTCATTCGCATGAACCAGAAGGACTTTTGATGAGCGAGACCGCCGAACGGGTGAAGAAGATCGTCGTCGAGCATCTCGGCGTCGACGCGGAAAAAGTGAACGAGGAATCGAGCTTCATCGACGATCTGGGTGCCGACAGCCTCGACATCGTCGAGCTCGTGATGGCGTTCGAAGAAGAATTCGGCGTCGAGATTCCTGACGACGCCGCCGAAAAGATTTCGACCGTGAAGGACGCGATTGCGTTCATCGACACCAACAAAGGCTGATCCTCGCTTTGTCGAGGCAGCGGGCAGAAACAGGCTCGGCCCCCCAAAGGCCGGGCCTATTCTGCGTCTAAGGAACTGATCATGCGGCGTGTCGTCGTCACGGGGCTCGGGCTCGTCACGCCACTCGGTGGCAATGTCGTGACGACTTGGGCCAATCTGCTAGCGGGGAAATCGGGTGCCGCGCGCATTACCCGCTTCGACCCAGTCGACCACAAGTGCAAGATTGCGTGCGAGGTGAAGCCGGCGGGCGATCCGATGGGCTTCGATCCCAGCATTCGCGTCGATCACAAGGTTCAGCGCCAGGTCGATCCGTTCATCATCTTCGGCATCGACGCGGCTGGGCAGGCGATGGAGGATGCGGGGCTGGTCGACGCGAGCGAGGCGATGCGCGAACGGATCGGCTGCTCGATCGGCGCTGGTATTGGTGGGCTTCCCGGCATCGAGAGCGAGTCGCTCGTGCTCGCAGCAAAGGGACCAGGGCGCGTGTCGCCGCATTTCGTCCATGGGCGGCTGATCAACCTGATCTCGGGTCAGGTAAGCATCAAATACGGGCTGATGGGGCCCAACCACGCAGTCGTTACGGCGTGCGCGACGGGCGTCCATTCGATCGGCGACGCGGCGCGCATGATCATGATGGACGACGCCGATGTCATGCTTGCGGGCGGAGCGGAAGGGGCGATCTGTCCGCTGGGCATCGCGGGCTTCGCACAGGCGCGCGCACTGTCGACCGCCTACAATGACACACCCGAGCGTGCCTCGCGGCCGTATGACAAGGGCCGCGACGGTTTCGTCATGGGTGAGGGCGCAGGGGTCGTCGTGCTCGAGGAATATGAGCATGCCAAAGCGCGGGGGGCAAAGATCTACGCCGAAGTGATCGGCTACGGTCTGTCGGGCGATGGTTTTCACGTCACTGCGCCCCATCCTGAAGGAAAGGGCGCTGAATTGGCGATGCGCATGGCATTGCGCAAAGCGGGAATTCAGACGAGCGAGATCGATTACATCAATGCCCATGGCACGTCGACCATGGCCGACACGATCGAACTTGCTGCTGCCAAACGCGTATTCGGGGACGATTTGGGAGGCACATCGATGAGCAGTACCAAATCGGCGATCGGTCATCTGCTGGGCGGCGCAGGCGCGGTCGAGAGCATCTTTTGCATCCTGGCGATGCGCGACCAGATCGTGCCGCCCACGCTCAATCTCGACGATCCAAGCGAGGGTTGCGCCGGCGTCGATCTGGTACCGCATTTCGCCAAGCAGCGCCGTGTCAAAGCCGTCCTGAACAACTCGTTCGGCTTCGGGGGCACCAACGCGAGCATCGTGCTGCGGGCTATTTAGTTCAAGCGAATCGGCAAAGCCGCTTCGTCGGTCGGGCTGCGCCCGCCGGCCGCGCTCGGGTCGGCGTCGCCGACCCTCGTCGCGGTGGAAGCCGGAACGACCCGGGGCGAATTCGTTGTGGCTGCTTCCTTCCGGACCTGACCAGGTTGGCGAGAGCACCGTCCGCCCGACTTCCGCTACCCGTCTAACGCCGGAGGCCGATCGTTTCAACGGGTCAACGTCGTCCCATGTTACGGCTCTCGGGCGGAATGCGGACTTCGAGGCCGTCGAGCGCCGGGTCGAGCGTGATTTGACAAGCCAGGCGGCTGGTGCGCGTGACGCTGGTAGCCAGGTCGAGCATGTCCTCCTCGTCATCGCTCGCGCGCGGCAGTCGCGCGAACCAATCGGGGGCGACGATGACATGGCAGGTCGAGCATGCCATTTGCCCCTCGCACGTCCCCTCGAGCGGCATTCCCGTGTTCTGCGCGACCTCGAGCAAGCGCGAGCCTGAGTCAGCGTCGGCAACGACCCGGGTGCCGTCGGCAGTTGTGAACAGGATGCGGATCATGCCATTGCCCATCGGTCCTGCATGTTCGCCTGAGCGGCGAGCAACTTCAGACCCTCCTCGAGCTCTGCCTCCGTAGTATAACGACCAAAGCCGATGCGCAGGCTCGATCTCGCCTCCGCGTCGCTCAGGCCGATCGCCTTCAGAACATGGCTGGGCCGTCCGGAACCACTCGCACAGGCAGAGCCCGCAGAGAATGCGACCTCGCGCACGACGGACATCGTTGTTCCCACGTCGAACGCCAACCGTCGGCGCGCATTGATATTTCCGTGCCAGCGCTGAGCCGTGCTGCCGTTGATCGCCCATGTGAAATCGTCGAGCCGAGCACGGGCGACCTCCCATAGCCGCGCAACATGAGCCGCATCTTCCGTCATCCGGCTTTTGGCGACCGCCGCGGCGGCGCCGAACCCCGCGCACAAGCCGGGCGACAGCGTGCCCGATCGCAGCCCGCCTTCCTGCCCGCCGCCAAACAGGAGCGGCTCCAGCGGCGCGCCGTCGCGGACCCACAAGGCACCGATGCCCTTTGGGCCGTGTATTTTATGTGCGCTGATCGCGATATAATCGGCACCGCCCGGAATCAGCATTCGACCATAGCCTTGCACCGCATCGCACAGCATCAGACGCGCGCGGCCGGTTAATTCCGCGATCGGCTGGATCACGCCGATCTCATTGTTGACGAGCATCGCCGCGAGCAGGTCGAGATCGGGCGGCACGGCATCGGGTGCGACCAGACCGTCAGCGCCCACGCCGATCTCGATGACCTCGCACCCTTGCCCGCTCAGCCAGCTCGCGGTGTCGAGAACGGCTGCATGCTCGGTTGCGAGGACCCCGATGCGCCTTGCTCCCGATCCGCGGAGCGCCCAATTTAGCGCCTCGGTCGCACCGCTGGTAAAGTACAACTTACCGCCGTGGGGAAGCAGCGCGGCGACCTGATCGCGGGCGACCTCGATTGCCGCCTTCGCGGCGCGCCCGGCGGCATGCGCCGAATGCGGATTGGCACTTCCTTCCTGCGTCAGCCAAGGCAGCATCGCGCTGCGGGCCTCGGGCGCCAGCGGGGTCGTCGCCTGATAATCGAGATAGATCATGCCGCACGTGCGCGCGCCGCGCCCGCGATCCGCCGCCACACCTCGATGAAGCGATAGACGTCCGCACGCGACGTGTCGGGGCCAAAGCTTACGCGGATCACCTCGCCGGCGTCGCGCTCTTCCCAGCCCATCGCGGCGAGCACATGACTTGGGCGCAGGCTGCCCGAGGAGCACGCGCTTCCCGCCGACACTGCGATACCGGCGAGGTCGAACTGGATGAGCTGCGTCACCGAAGCTACGCCGGGCATGCGGTACGACGCGATCGTGGCAAGCCGCGCGGTGCCCTTGGCGACGACTAGACCCCCCACGGCCTCGATCGCGGCGTCGA
>JAYTAR010000434.1:0-17171 GCA_043737455.1 Sphingomonadales bacterium
TCGGCGCGGAACGCCGAGCCCAGCGTGCTCAAATGTCGCGCGCCAGCCGCAGCCCGCTGAATTGCCAGCGCGCGGTTGGGGGAAAGAAATTGCGTACCGTCGCGCGTTCGCCATGCGGCGGCGTCGCCGCGCTGCTGCCGCGCAGCACCATCTGGCCGCTCATGAACTTGCCATTATACTCGCCGACCGCCCCTGCCGCGACGCGGAAACCGGGGAAAGGGAGGAATGCCGAGGCGGTCCATTGCCAGACCGTACCGAACATGTCGTTCAACCGCGCGTCGGGCGCGGCGCTTTCCCATTCCGCCTCGGTCGGCAGTCGCGCGCCCGCCCAGCGCGCGAAAGCATCGGCCTCGTAATGGCTTATATGCGCGACCGCCGCGGTTGCTGCCCGCACATTGAGTCCGTCGAGCCCAAAACTGTCGGTCCCACGCCAGTAGAGCGGATGCGCCACGCGCTCGCGTTCCACCCAAGCCCAGCCGTCGGCGAGCCAATATTCGGGTTGCGCGTAACCGCCATCGTCGATGAAGTCCTGCCATTCGCCGTTCGTCACCAGCCGATCGGCAAGCACGTGCGGCGCGAGCCACTGCGTATGACGCGGCGTCTCGCAATCGAACGCGAACCCTGGCCCGTCGTGTCCGATCGCGACCGGCCCGGTCCGCCCCTCGATCCACTGGATCGGGTCGGCTGCCATCGTCGGAGCAGGGCGCACGAAGCTTCGGTATGCGGGCGCGAGCGGGTTTTGCGCGAACAGATTCACGATGTCGGTCAGCATCAGTTCTTGATGCTGCGCTTCATGCTCGCCGCCCAGTGCGATCAGCGCGTGCGCGCGCGGCGGCATGGTATCGAAGGCGGCGATCACGGCGGCATCGACATGGGCACGGTACGCAAGCACCTGACCCAGCGACGGCCGCGTCAGCATCCCGCGCCGGTCGCGCGAGTGGCGTTCGCCCGCTCCCTCGTAATAGCTGTTGAACAGATAGCCCCATTCGGGGTCGTACACTCGGTAGTCGGGCACGAAGTCGCGCAGGACGAAGGTTTCGAGGAACCAGGTCGTATGCGCCAGATGCCATTTGGTCGGCGACGCGTCGGGCATCGACTGGACGCTGGCGTCGGCGTCGGACAGCCCGCCTGCCAGCGCCATGCTATCGGCGCGAATTTTTCGAAACTGATCGAGTGCAGTGGCGACTACCACCGTCGATACCTGTCCTGTCACCATGTTCCCCATAACCGCGCAACCGCCCTGTGTCAGCGCGAGGCGCCGGGCACCCACAGCACGTCGTCGGCTCCGTTCGCGTTCGCCGCGCGCGCCGCGACGAACAGCCAGTCGGACAGCCGATTGAGATACGCCAGCGCGTGCGGATTGAGCGGTTTCACCAAATTCGCCGTCACCGCGCTGCGTTCGGCACGGCGGGCGGTTGCGCGCGCGACATGCAGCGCGGCGGCGAGCGGCGACCCGCCCGGCAGCACGAAACTGGTCAGCGGCGGCACCGCCTCGTTCATCGCGTCGATCTCGTCCTCGAGCCGCGTGACCTGTGTAACGACGATCCGCAACGGCTCCCACGCCATCGGTGCGTCGGGGGTCGCGATATCGGCGCCCAGATCGAACAGATCGTTCTGTATCGTCGCCAGCCGCTTCGCCAGATCACCAGGATCGCCCACCGCCAGCGTCGCCGCCACGCCGATGACGCTGTTCGTCTCGTCGACATCGCCGATCGCCGCCATCAGCGGCGCCGCTTTCGACACGCGCGAGCCGTCGACCAGCCCCGACGTGCCGTCGTCGCCGGTACGCGTGTAGATGCGGTTGAGCTTGACCATCAGCGATTGAGCGCGAGCAGCATGACGCACAGCAGCACCGCCAGCGCCTGGAAGCCGATACGCGCGAACATCATCTTGTTCTGCCGCTGACCCGACAGGCTGGGTCCCTCGTCGCCCGCTTTCAAATCGGCCTCGGTCGTCTGCAGGAACGCGACGATGCCGCGAATGAGCGAAACCAGGGCGGCGATCGCCATGACCGCGATGAGAATGACGAGGATCGTTGACATAAGGCCCATCTAGGGTGCGTCGCGGCCCGGCACAACGACGCCGGGTCGTCGCAGTGCTGGCAGTTTCGCGCACGAACCGCCATAGCCACGTGCATGACTCGTCGCATGAAACTTCTGCTCGCGCTCGTCTTGGCCGGCATCGTCATCGGCTCGGCGTGGTTCGCGTTCTTCCGCGCCGATGTGGCGAGGCTACCGCTCGCGGCGGTCACTGGTGCCAAGCCGACGATAACCGCGCCGCGCATCCAAACCATTCCGACTGTCGCCATCGCCGCAGTGGTCGGGTGGCGCGGCACCGCCAAGCCCGTCGCCGCGCCCGGACTGGCGGTCGCCGCCTTTGCGCGCGACCTCGATCACCCGCGCTGGCTGTACGAATTGCCCAATGGAGACGTGCTGGTGGCCGAGACCAACTCGCCGCCGCGCGAGGGCGGCGGGATCACCGGCTGGGTGATGAAGCTGCTGATGGACCGCGCCGGGGCGGGGGTGCCGTCGGCCAATCGCATTACGCTGCTGCGCGATGCCGACGGCGACGGGGTGGCAGAGGTGAAGACCGCGTTCCTCACCGGCCTGTCGTCGCCGTTCGGCATGGCGCTCGTGGGGGACCGGCTGTACGTCGCGAACCACGACGCGCTGGTGTTCTTTACCTACACGGCGGGCACGACCACGATCACCGCCAAGCCGACCAAGCTCGTCGACCTGTCCGGCGGCGGCAATCATTGGTCCAAAAGCCTGGTAGCATCGCCCGACGGCAAGACGCTCTACATCGGCGTCGGCTCGACATCGAACATCGGCGAGAATGGGATCGAGGCCGAGGCGAACCGCGCCGCGATCCTCGAGATCGATCTCGCAAAGCGCGCGGTGCGGATCTTTGCTGGCGGCCTGCGCAATCCAGTCGGCATGGCGTGGGAGCCCAAGTCCAAGGCGCTGTGGACCGTCGTGAACGAACGCGACATGCTCGGGTCCGATCTCGCCCCCGATTACATGACGCGGGTCGACTTCGGCGCCTTTTATGGCTGGCCCTACACCTATTGGGGCGGGTATCAGGACGCGCGCGTCGACCAGCGGCCCGATCTTCTGCAATATACCAAGCGTCCCGATTACGCGCTGGGACCGCACACCGCCTCGCTCGGGCTTGCGTTCGGGACGCTCGGGGGCTTCGCGAACGGCGCGTTCGTCGGGCAGCACGGCTCGTGGAACCGCAAGCCGGTGTCGGGGTATAAGGTCGTGTTCGTACCGTTCGGCGCGACCGGCTTCCCAGGGGGACCGATGCGCGACGTCCTCACCGGCTTCCTCGACGACAGCGGCCATGCGCAGGGACGACCGGTCGGCGTCATCGCGCGCCGGGCCGGCGATCTGCTCGTCGCCGACGACGTCGGCAATCGCATCTGGCGCGTCGTGGCGTCCGCGCGCACGGCATCTGCGGGCAAGGCATCGGTCGGCAATTAGCGGCCGACAGAAAGCGGGTGCGCTTTGCGTATCGCTGACCTAGACTGGAAGCTGAGGGAGATCGCAGCCGATGCAGTTCTTGCGTACCATCTTCTGGGTCGTGCTCGCGGTGCTCGGCGTGCTTTTCGCCACCACCAATTGGAAGCCGGTGACCATCAACCTGTGGAACGGCGTCGTCGTCGACACCTACCTCCCGGTGCTAATGCTCGGCACTTTCCTACTTGGTCTCGTGCCGATGCTCATTCTCTACCGCGCGACGAAGTGGCGCATGAACCGGCGGCTCGAGAGCACGACGCGCGCGCTCGTCGAAACCCGCCCGTCCGAATTCTCCGGCACGATGCCGCCGGGTGCGGCGCCGCTCGTGCCACCGCCCGGCGTCGCGTGAGCCGATCGACATGACCAGCCCGATCTGGGTGGCGATCGATACGCCCGACCTCGAGCGGGCACGCACGATCGCGACGCGTGTCGCGCGGCACGTCGGCGGCATCAAGCTGGGGCTGGAATTCTTCTGCGCGAACGGGCGCGCGGGCATCCACGAAATGGCGCGACTGCATCTGCCGATCTTTCTCGACCTGAAACTGCACGACATCCCCAACACCGTCGCCAAGGCCGTGCAGGCGCTGCGCCCGCTCGACCCCGCGATCCTGACTGTCCATGCCAGCGGCGGTCGCGCGATGATGGAAGATGCCAAAGCCGCCGCACCTGCCGGATGCAAAGTCGTCGCCGTGACATTATTGACCAGCCTCGACGCAAGCGACCTCGCGCAGGCGGGCGTGGGGGGAAGCGCGCACGATCAGGTGATCCGGCTGGCGGCAAGCGCGCGCGAGGCGGGCCTCGACGGTATCGTCTGTTCGGGAAACGAAGTGGGCGCGGTGCACAAGCTCTGGCCGCACGGCTTCTTCGTCGTGCCCGGCGTCCGCCCCGGCGCTGGTGCAGGCGGCGGCGACAACGCCGACCAGAAGCGCGTGGTGACGCCGCGCGCCGCGCTCGATGCCGGCGCGTCGATTCTCGTGATCGGGCGCCCAATTACGCAGGCGTCGGATCCTGACGCAGCTGTCCGCGCCATTGAAGCAACGCTTTAACCCTCTCCCTGAAGGGGAGAGGGACAGCTTGCGAAGCAAGCCGGGTGAGGGTCTGTTTGCTCGAAGTGCCCTCACCCTGGCGCTGCGCGCCTGTCCCTCTCCCCTTTAGGGAGAGGGAAGCGTAAGCACCTCAGTCATGACTTTCGCCAAGATCTGCGGCCTTACGACGCCTGAAACGCTCGACGCCGCCGTGCGGCATGGCGCTTCGCATATCGGGCTGGTGTTCTTCGCCAAAAGCCCGCGTAACTTGACGCCCGCGGGTGCCGCCGCACTCGCCGCACGCGTTCCCGCGCACGTCGCGATCGTGGGGCTGTTCGTCGACCCGACCGACGACGACCTCGCGGCTGTGGTCGCGCAGGTCCGCCTCGACGTGCTTCAGCTCCACGGCGACGAAACCCCCGCGACGGTCGCCCGCCTCGCCCGCGCGCATGATCGCGAAGTGTGGAAGGCGATCCCTGTCCGCACCGCAGCCGACCGCGACGCTGCCGCACGCTACGCCGGCGCGGCATCGCGCATCCTTTACGACGCCAAGCCGCCCGAGGGCGCGATCCTTCCGGGCGGCAATGGCTTGCGCTTCGACTGGAGCCTGCTCAGCGGCCACCGCCACGCGCTGCCCTGGGCATTGTCGGGCGGACTCGATCCCGACAATGTGCACGCCGCCATCCGCGAGACCGGCGCGCCGCTCGTCGATGTGTCGTCGGGCGTCGAAAGCAAGCCAGGTGTCAAGGATGTGGACAAGATTGCCGCGTTCCTTAGAGCAGCCAACGCATGAGCCTGACTAATACCCTGCGCCAGCAACCTGACGAGAATGGCCATTTCGGGCAATTCGGCGGACGCTATGTCGCCGAAACGCTGATGCCGCTGATCCTCGACCTCGACCGCGCCTATCGTGCGGCGAAAGTCGACCCGGCGTTTTCGGCGCAGTTCGACGATCTGCTCGAACATTATGTCGGCCGCCCAAGCCCGCTCTATTTCGCCGAGCGGTTGACCGAGGAGCTGCGCGCGGGCGCGCTGACCAAGGGTTCGGGCGCAAAAATCTACTTCAAGCGCGACGAATTGAACCATACTGGCGCGCACAAGATCAACAATTGCATCGGTCAAATCCTGCTGGCGCTGCGGATGGGCAAGACGCGGATCATCGCCGAGACGGGTGCCGGCCAGCATGGCGTGGCGACCGCGACCGTCGCCGCGCGCTTCGGCCTGCCCTGCACGATCTTCATGGGCGCGCGCGACGTCGCGCGGCAATCGCCCAACGTGTTCCGCATGAAGCTGCTCGGCGCGCAGGTCGTGCCCGTGACGACCGGCGCGCAGACGCTGAAGGATGCGATGAACGAGGCGCTGCGTGACTGGGTCGCGAACGTCCACGACACGTTCTACATCATTGGCACCGCCGCTGGGCCGCACCCGTATCCCGAGCTGGTGCGCGACTTCCAAAGCGTCATCGGACGTGAGGCGCGCGAACAGATGCTTGAGCGAGAAGGTCGGCTGCCCGATCTGCTCGTCGCGAGCATCGGTGGCGGTTCGAACGCGATCGGCTTGTTCCACCCCTTCCTCGACGACCCGGAAGTCGCGATGCTCGGCGTCGAGGCGGCGGGGCACGGGCTCGACAAGGAGCATGCCGCGTCGTTGGCGGGCGGGTCGCCGGGCATCCTTCATGGCAACAAGACCTATCTGCTGCAGGACGACGACGGCCAGATCGTCGAGGGCCATTCGATCAGCGCAGGCCTCGACTATCCGGGGATAGGCCCCGAGCACAGCTGGTTGAAGGAGATCGGCCGCGTCGACTATGACAGCGCGACCGACATGGAAGCGCTCGACGCGTTCAAGACCGTCTGCCGCCTTGAAGGGATCATCCCCGCGCTCGAACCCGCGCACGCGATCGCCGCCGTCATCCGCCGCGCACCCGCGATGCCCAAGGACGCGCTGGTGATCGTCAACCTGTGCGGGCGCGGCGACAAGGACATCTTTACCGTGGCGGATGCGCTGGGGGTTGTTATATGAGTGTTGTGGCCAGCGTCTATAATCCTCTTCACGCAACGAAGCGCATGGAAGCGGCTGGTTTGTCTCGTGGGCAAGCCGAGGCGATTGCGTCTGAGATCGGCGACAGCCGTGACGAGTTGGTGACTAAGGATTATCTGGAAATAGCGCTGGAGTCCGCGCTTAACCGTCAGCTTACACGGGTGGGTGTCATGGTGTCGGCTATTGTTGCGCTCGCTTGCACGGTGATGGGCGTTGTTCTGACATTCAAGTGACGCGCCTCGCCGCCGCCTTTGGGCGTGGCCCTGCGCTCGTCACGTTCGTCACCGCGGGTGACGGCCCCACGTCGGCGATCCTCGATGCGCTCGTCGAAGGGGGTGCCGACGTCGTCGAACTCGGCATGCCGTTCACCGATCCGATGGCCGATGGTCCCGTCATCCAGGCGGCGAACCTGCGCAGCCTGAACGCCGGAACGACGACCGCCGACATCTTTGCGCTCGCTACCGGATTTCGTGCCCGGCACCCGCACGTGCCGCTTGTGCTCATGGGTTACGCCAACCCGATGGTGCGACGCGGGCCCGACTGGTTCGCGCACGCTTGTGCCGAGGCGGGTGTTGACGGCGTGATCTGCGTCGATCTTCCACCCGAGGAGGACGAGCTCGCCGTCCCGCTGCGTGCCGCCGGAGTCGCACCGATCCGGCTCGCGACACCGACGACCGATGCGGCGCGACTGCCTGCGGTGCTGGATGGTGCGCAGGGCTTTCTCTATTATGTCTCGGTCGCGGGGATTACCGGCAAGCAGCAGGC
The DNA here is from genome assembly GCA_043737455.1 of Sphingomonadales bacterium. GTDB lineage: Bacteria > Pseudomonadota > Alphaproteobacteria > Sphingomonadales > Sphingomonadaceae > Sphingomonas_O. The sequence continues at coordinate 7,352 of JAYTAR010000434.1, forward strand.
GATGCAGGCGAGTATCGAGGCGGCGGTCGCACGGTTGAAAGCGGCGACCAGCTTGCCCGTCGCGGTCGGCTTTGGGGTCCGCACGCCCGCGCAGGCAGCCGCCATCGCGCGGATCGCCGACGGAGTCGTCGTAGGTTCGGCGATCGTCGAGATCGTCGCCGCGCACGGCATGGCCGCGCCACGCCATGTCGCCGACTATGTGCGCGGGCTGGCCGCGGCGGTGCACGACAGGGGGATGGGATGAGCTGGCTCGACCGCGTTCGCAACACGATCCCGTTCATCGCGAAACGTGAGACGCCCGACAATTTGTGGGTGAAATGCCCCGGCTGTGGGCAGATGGTGTTTGCGCGCGAATATCTCGAAAATCTCTCGGTCTGCCCCTCGTGCGGGCACCATGGGCGGATCGGGCCGACCGCGCGCTTCGATCACATCCTCGACCCCGGCTATACCGTCGTCGGCGCTCCCAAAGTCCCTGAAGACCCGCTGAAGTTTCGTGATTCCAAGAAATATGTCGATCGCTTGCGTGCCGCGCGCACCGCGTCGGGCGAAAGCGACGCGCTCGTAACCGCGCGCGGGACGATCGAGGCGCACCGTGTCATCGTCGGCGTGCAGGACTTCGCCTTCATGGGCGGTTCGATGGGGATCGCGGTCGGTGCGGCGTTCGTTGCGGGGGTCGAGGCGGCGATCGCTGCGAACGCGCCCTATGTCATCTTCACTGCCGCGGGGGGCGCGCGCATGCAGGAGGGCATCCTCTCGCTCATGCAGATGCCGCGAACCACGGTTGCGATCGCGATGCTGCACGAGGCGGGGCTGCCCTATATCGTCGTGCTGACCGACCCGACGACGGGGGGTGTCACGGCGAGCTACGCCATGCTCGGCGATGTGCAGATCGCCGAGCCCGGCGCACTGATCGGCTTTGCGGGGCAGCGCGTCATCGAATCGACGATCCGTGAGAAATTGCCCGAGGGGTTTCAGCGCGCCGAATATCTGCTCGATCACGGGATGCTCGACATGGTCGTCGCCCGCAAGGATTTGCGTGCGACGCTGGCGCAGGTGATCGGTTTCTTGACGGCTGAGCGTGCGGGGGAGCGGGCCGCCGCCTGACGCAATGCCCGATCATGCCCGCTCCGACGATGCTGCGGTGCAGCAACAGCTCGACCGCTTTGCACAGCTGTCGCCGGGCCGCGACATTCTGGGACTCGAGCGGATAACCGCGCTGTTGGACGTGCTCGGCAACCCGCAGCACCGGCTGCCACCGGTGCTCCATGTGGCGGGGACGAACGGCAAGGGTTCGACCTGCGCCTTCCTGCGCGCGATCGTCGAAGCCGCCGGGCAGCGAGCGCATGTCTATACCAGCCCGCATCTGGTCCGCTTCAACGAACGCATCCGGATCGCAGGGCGCCTGATCGATGATCCAGATCTCGCACGGCTGCTCGGCCACCTGCTCGATGTCGCCGAGCGCCACGCAATCGGTCCAAGCTTCTTCGAGGCGACGACCGCCGCCGCGTTCCTCGCGTTCAGCCGCACGCCCGCCGATGCCTGCATCGTCGAAGTGGGACTCGGCGGTAGGCTCGATGCGACGAACGTCGTAACCCCCCTCGTTTGCGGCATCGCGCAGATCGGCATCGACCATCAAGCGTTTCTAGGCGATACGCTCGCCGAGATCGCCGGGGAGAAAGCCGGGATCGCCAAGCGTGACGTTCCGCTGGTCTGCCTCGCGCAGCCACCCGAAGCCCTCGCGCGCATCGAGCGGGTCGCTGCCGAGGCAGGAGCGCCGCTCTTGCTCGAAGGGCGCGATTGGGTAGTCGATCCTGCGCTTGTGCCTTCGCTGGTCGGCGATCATCAGGTCGCGAACGCCAACCTTGCGGCACAGATGGCACGCCTTGCCGGCTTTGACGAGCGTGTGATCCGCGCGGGCGTCGCATCGACCTCGTGGCCGGCGCGGCTCCAGCGGCTTCCCGACGGCCCGCTTGTTTCGGGCCGCGAAGTCTGGATCGATGGCGCGCACAATCCGCATGCCGCGCAGGGCCTCGCAGTCGAACTGGCAAAGCGCCCGATGCACGTCGTGCTCGGCATCCTCGCGAACAAAGACGCCGACGGCATCATCGCGCCGCTCGCGCACGATGCGCTCAGCCTGACATTCGTCGCGGTGCCGCATCATGCCAGCCACGATCCCGCCGAACTTGCGGCGCGGTGGCACGGCCGCGTCGCGCCCGACGTGGCGCGGGCGATCACTGCCACCCCAACGCTTGTCGCAGGCTCGCTCTACCTATGCGGAGAAGCGCTGCGCCTTAACGGCACGCTTCCCGACTAACGCCCGACGACCGGTTCAGCGTCGTCCTCGGTACTCGGCTGACGCACGCTTTGCACGACATACCCCTTGCGCCACAGCAACCACAGCAGGATCATGCCCGGAATGGCAGCGACGACGGTAAAGCCCCAAAACCACACCCAGCCCAGTTCTTCTGCGATCTTGCCTGCAGGCGTCGACAGCCACGTCCGCCCGGCGGCGGCAAAGGACGACAGCAGTGCAAATTGCGTCGCGGTATAGGCCAGGCTGGAAAGGCCCGAGAGATACGTTGTGAAGACGGTCAGGCCGATGCCGCTGGTCAAATTCTCGGTCGCGACCGCGGCGACGAGCATCCAGTAATTGTTGCCGGTGGCAGCGAGCAGCATGAACATGATGTTCGACAACATCATCATGAGGCCCGAGATCAGCAACGCCCGCCCCATGCCCAGCCACAGGATGAACGGCGCGCCAAGCGCCGAGCCGACGATCAGTGCCCCGAAACCCCAGACTTTGCTGGCCGAAACATAATCGAGGTCGGCGAAGCCGAGCTGGACGATCATCGGGGCGAGCATCGCCTGACCCATCGCATCGCCGACCTTGTAGACGAGGACGAAGCCGAGGATCAGAAACGCGCCGTGGCGACCCAGGAATTCACGAAACGGCGCGACGATCGAGGTACTCAGCCACTGCCCGACAGGCATGCGTGTCGCGTCCGCACGCTCGCGATACGCGCCCGGTCCGATCCACAGTGCCGCGATGATCGCGGGGATGATCGCAAATGCGGTCACGCCATAAGCGGTTGCCCAGCCAAGCCCCAGCCCCTCGGTCGATGCCATATAGACGGTGCCAGCCCCGGCAATGAGGTTGCCGGTGCGATAGCCGAATTGATTGGTGGCGGTGCCGTGCGCCATTTCCTCGTCGTTCAATATCTCGATGCGATACGCATCGATGACAATATCCTGGGTCGCCGACAAGAACGCGACCACGACTGCCCATAATGCGAACGCGCCCATGCGCCCGGGCTGCGGATCGCTCGCCCCCAATTGCCAGATCGCGACGAACAAAAGTGCTTGTACGACGAAGAGCCACGACCGCCGCTGGCCGACGAGACGAGTCAAGATCGGTATCGGCAGCTTGTCGACGAGCGGCGCCCATAGGAATTTAAGCGTATAGGGCGTGCCAAGCGCGACTGCGAAGCCGATCGTCGCAGTATCGACCCCGACCTTGGCAAGCCAGAATGTCATCGTCGCGACCAGCAGCGTCAGGGGAAAACCACTTGAGATGCCAAGCAGGAATGTCGCCACCGGGCGCTTGCGCAGATACGGTCGGAAGGCCGGGACGAGCGTGGCGAGCAATGCAACGCCTGCGAGGATCGCAACGAATATCAGAAACCGGCTTAGCTCGACCGACATAAGCGCTCCCTCGACGATCTGACGACCTTAGCGTCGATCGACCCGAGGGGAAGGGGACGACATCAAGCCGCGAGCTTGCGCAAAACGTACGGCAGAATGCCGCCGTTCAGAAAATAGTCGAGCTCGTTGACGGTATCGATACGGCAACGCGTCGTGAACGTCTCGCTCCGGCCGTCTGTGCGCATGAGCGTGACCGTCACATCTTGACGTGGTCGGAGCAGCGCGACGTCGGCGATCGAGAAAACTTCAGTGCCGTCGAGCGCCAGCGTCTTTCGATCCACGCCCTCGCCGAACTGTAGCGGCAGCACCCCCATGCCGACGAGGTTGCTGCGGTGGATGCGCTCGAAGCTCTCGGCGATCACGGCCCGAACACCGAGCAATCGCGTACCTTTGGCGGCCCAATCGCGCGACGATCCAGTGCCATATTCCTTGCCCGCGATCACTATCAGCGGCGTGTCATGCGCCTTGTGGCGCATAGCGGCATCATAGATCGGCATGATCTCGCCATCACAACGCGTCATGCCCCCCTCGATGCCGGGGATCATCTCGTTTTTGATGCGAATATTGGCGAAAGTGCCGCGCATCATCACCTCGTGATGCCCGCGCCGCGCGCCGTAGCTGTTGAAATCGGCCTTGGCGACCTGGTGCTCCTGCAGCCATTGTCCAGCGGGACTGTCGGCCTTGATCGATCCTGCCGGGCTGATGTGATCCGTGGTGATCGAATCTGCAAAGATCGCGAGCGTTTTTGCCTCGACGATGTCGGCGACCGCGTCGGGGGTCATGGTCATGCCCTCGAAATAGGGCGGGTTGGCGACATAGGTCGATCCGGCGCGCCACTGATACGTGTCGCTGCCGGTCACCTCGATCGCCTGCCAGCGGGTGTCGCCCTTGAACACCTGCGCATAACGCGCGCGGAACATGCCGCGGTCGATGTTCGCGTCCATCACTGCCCGTACCTCGGCATTGGTTGGCCAGATGTCGCGCAAGTACACCGGCGCGCCTTCGCTATCTTCGGCCAGCGGGTCGTTGACGATGTCACGCGTGACCGTGCCCGCCAGCGCATAAGCGACGACGAGCGGTGGGGAGGCGAGATAGTTCGACCGGACATCGGGCGAAACGCGACCTTCGAAATTGCGATTTCCCGACAAGACCGACGCCGCCACGAGGTTGTTTTCGTTGATCGCTGCCGACAGCGCGGGGGCGAGTGGTCCCGAATTGCCGATACAAGTCGTGCAGCCATAACCGACGAGGTTGAACCCGAGTGCATCGAGATCTTCGGTCAGGCCAGCCTTGTTGAGATAGTCGGTGACGACCTGCGATCCTGGCGCAAGGCTTGTTTTGACCCAGGGCTTGGGCGTGAGGCCAAGCGCGCGCGCCTTGCGCGCGACCAACCCGGCCGCGACAAGCACGCCTGGGTTCGATGTGTTCGTGCAGCTGGTGATCGCAGCGATCACGACGTCGCCGTGACCGATGTCATGGCCCAGCCCATCGATCGCGATACGACCGAGGTCTTCCTTCTTGTACGTCGCGTGCAGCTCATCGTTGAATTGATTATCGACATCGCTCAGCAAGACCCGGTCTTGCGGACGCTTTGGCCCTGCGAGCGACGGCGCGACACTGGTCATGTCGAGCTCGAGCGTGTCGGTGAACACCGGGTCAGCGGCACCCTCGACGCGCCACAGCCCCTGCGCGCGGCAATAAGCCTCGACCAGCTCGAGCGTCGTCTCTTCGCGCCCGGTCAACCGCATATAATCGATCGTCTTGCCGTCGACCGGGAAGAAGCCGCAGGTCGCGCCATATTCGGGCGCCATGTTGGCGATCGTCGCGCGATCGGCGAGGCTGAGCGCGGCGACTCCAGGGCCATAGAATTCGACGAAGCGACCGACGACACCCTTGGCGCGCAACTGTTGCGTGACGGTCAGCACCAGATCGGTCGCAGTGATCCCTTCGCCAAGCTCGCCGCTCAGTTTGAATCCGACGACTTCGGGGATCAGCATCGATACCGGCTGGCCGAGCATCGCGGCCTCAGCCTCGATCCCACCGACACCCCAACCCAAGACGCCAAGGCCATTGACCATGGTCGTGTGACTGTCGGTACCGACGCAGGTGTCGGGATAGGCGATGATTACGCCACTTGGGTCGGCGCTCGTCCACACCCCTTGCGCGATATGTTCGAGGTTGACCTGGTGGCAGATCCCCGTCCCCGGCGGCACGACCTTGAAGTTATCGAGGCTCTTGGACCCCCATTTCAGGAAGTCGTAGCGCTCACCGTTGCGCGAATACTCCAGATCGACGTTTTGCTGTTCGGCCTCCGGTGTCCCGAACGCGTCGACCATCACGCTATGGTCGATGACTAGGTGGACAGGCACCTGCGGATTGATTTTCGCAGGGTCGGCACCAAGCGCGGTCATGGCATCGCGCATCGCTGCCAGATCGACGACGCATGGCACGCCGGTGAAGTCCTGCATGAGCACGCGCGCCGGGCGATACTGAATTTCGCGCAAGCTCCGCGGATCGTCCTGCCAGTCGACGACCGCTTGGATGTCGGCCTGCGTAACCGTGACACCATCTTCAAAGCGGAGCAGATTTTCGAGCAGCACCTTCATGCTGAACGGCAGCCGCGAGATATCGCCCAGCTTGGCCGCAGCTTTCGCCAGGCTATAATAAACGACGGTCTGACCACCCGCCTCGAGCGTGGTGCGCGTGTCGAGCGTGTCCTGGCCGATGGCGGTCATGCGAAGAGCGTCCTTGCAAAACGAAGCGAGAGAGTCGTGCAGCGCCTTAGCAAGGCGGCGTCGATGGGCAAACCCGACCGAGGCGCCTGCGAAAAGGGCCGCGCTTTCGCACGGCCCTTCGAAACGCTCATAACTCCATGCTGCCTACATCGCGCCGCCGGTCGATGCTGCAGCCGATCCGTCGGACACGTCCATCGGCATCGCTTCTTCCATCCGCCGGGCCTTGTCGTCCATCGACCCCATCCGGTGCAGATCCTCCTGCGTCGGGCCGGAATCGTCGGGAAGTTGTCCGCCACCAATCGCGGCGCGGTGGTCGGCACTCCCCTGACTGACCATACCTGTATCATTCTCGAGGTCGGCACTCGCCGAGGCACCCGCCGCCGACCCTGCCATGCCGCTGCCCGCGTCGGTGCCGCCGGTCACGTTCGATACTGTGCCAAGATCGGTTCCGCCGTGTTCGCCGATACCCTTGAAATCATTGCCTTCGCTCATCGTCACTCTCCCGGTCGCCCACGCCCGAAGGAACAACGGGTCGCCCCCGCCACCGTTCCGCTCAGTCGTCCTCGTCCTCGTAACCGACAAGGTCGAGCGCGCGTGCCTTGATCTGGTGAAGCGCGCACCAATGGATCAACGCTTCCTCGCGCCCATGCGTCACCCAGACCTCGCGCGGTGCGATGTCGCGAATGGTCGCGGTCAGTTCGTCCCAGTCTGCATGATCGCTGATGATCAGCGGCAACTCGACTTGGCGCTGCACGGCGCGCTGGCGCACGCGCATCCAGCCGCTCGCCATCGCAGTGATCGGGTCGGGCAGTCGGCGCGACCAGCGGTCGCCAAGTGCCGAAGGTGGCGCGACCACGATTCGTCCGCGCATCTCGTCCTTGGATGCGACGAGCGCTGGACGCAATTCTCCCAGATCGACGCCCAAGTCTCGATAAAGGTCGCACAACCGCTGCATCGCGCCGTGGAGATAGATCGGCGCGTCGTGCCCCGCCGCGCGCAATTCGGCGATGACGCGCTGCGCCTTGCCGAGCGCATAGGCCCCGACGACAACGCACCGGTTTGGCTCGGCAACGAGCGCGTCGATCAGCTTTTGCACCTCACCGCGCGTCGCCGGGTGACGAAAGACCGGCAAACCAAACGTTGCCTCGGTGATGAACACGTCGCACTTCACCGGCTCGAACGGCGCGCACGTCGGATCGGCGCGCCGCTTATAGTCGCCCGAGACGATGACACGCTCGCCATTATGCTCGAACAGGATTTGTGCCGAGCCGAGGACGTGTCCGGCAGGGAAAAAGGTCGCCTTCACGCCCCCACCCAGATCGACGCTCGCCCCATAATCGACCGGATGGCCCGACTGATCGCCGTAGCGCACGTCCATGATGGCCAGGGTAGCCGGCGTTGCCCAAACGTCGCCGTGCCCGCCGCGGGCATGATCAGCATGGCCATGCGTCACGAGCGCGCGCGGCACCGGTCGCGACGGATCGACCCAGACATCGGCGGCAGGGATGTGGATGCCATGCGGCTGTGCGTCGATCCAGGAACCAAGTCGGGCCATCGATGCTATATGCGGTCCGTGACCGCCGATTTCACCCCAATTCGTCCCACGCCCTACCCCGCGGTAACGTCGATGCCACTCGTCCTCGACACCTGGTTCGCGGCCCAGGGCTGGCAACCGCGTCGGCACCAATTCGACATGCTCGCCGCCGCCCGGGCGGGCCGTCACGCGCTGCTCGTGGCACCGACCGGGTCGGGCAAAACGCTGTCGGGATTTCTGCCGACCCTGGTCGACCTGATCGAGCGGCCGCGCGATGGCCTGCACACCTTGTACGTTTCGCCGTTGAAGGCGCTGGCGGTCGATATCAAGCGGAACCTGCTCGGCCCGATCGAGGCCATGGGCCTCGACATTCAAGTCGAGACGCGCACTGGCGACACGCCGTCCGACCGCAAGAAGCGCCAGCGCGAACGCCCGCCGCACGTCTTGCTGACAACGCCCGAATCGCTGTCGCTCCTGCTCAGCTACGCTGACAGTCCGGCGCTGTTCGCCAATCTCGCGACCGTCGTGGTCGACGAGGTCCACGCGTTCGCGACTGGCAAGCGTGGTGATCTGTTGAGCCTTGGCCTTGCCCGGCTGCAGGCGCTCGCGCCCCCGCTGCGCCGCGTAGCGCTGTCGGCGACGGTTGCCGATCCCGATGCGTACCGCGCATGGCTGGGGCCTGGTGGCGACATCGATGCGGTCACGCTGGTGCGCGGCGAGCCGGGAGCGGAGCCCAACATCGGCATCCTCCTGCCGCAGGGCCGCGTGCCTTGGGCGGGGCATTCGGGGCGTTACGCAGCGCCGCGCGTGATGCGCGAGATAGAGGCGCATGGCACGACGCTGGTGTTCTGCAACACGCGTGCGCTCGCCGAGCTGATCTTTCAGGATTTGTGGCGGGAGAACGAAGCGCGGCTGCCGATCGGCATTCACCACGGCAGCCTCGATCTCGAAGCGCGGCGGCGCGTCGAGGCGGCAATGGCCGACGGGCGCTTGCGTGGCCTGGTGTGCACGTCGAGCCTCGACCTGGGCGTCGATTGGGGAAACGTCGACTGCGTGATCCAGATGGGCGCGCCCAAGGGATCGTCGCGGTTGCTTCAGCGGATCGGCCGCGCGAACCATCGGCTCGACGAAGCGTCGGAAGCGTTGATCGTACCGGGTAATCGCTTCGAATATCTCGAAGCTCAAGCCGCGCTCGATGCCGTTGCCGCGCACGAGCTCGACCCTGACGTATTCCAGGCGGGCAGTCTCGATGTGCTCGCCCAGCATCTGATGGCGTGCGCCTGCGCGGCGCCTTTCGACGAGGCGGCGATGCTGGCCGAGGTCCAGGCGGCACTCCCTTATTCCGCGCTCGACGCGGCGGCCTTTGCGCGCGTGCTCGACTATATCGCGACCGGCGGCTATTCGCTGCGCGCCTACGACCGGTTCAAGCGACTTGTGAACGAGAACGGGCGCTGGCGCGTCACGCACCCGCGTTTCATCGCGCAACACCGGCTTAACGCGGGCATCATCGTCGAAGCGGCGATGCTCAAGGTACGCTTCGCCAATGGTCGCAGTCTCGGCCGCGTCGAGGAAAGCTTTGCCGCGACGCTGTCAAAGGGCGACACGTTTTTCTTCAGCGGAACCAGCCTCGAGGTCGAACGCATCGATACCGAGGATGTGATTGTGCGCGCGAGCGCAAAGCCCGCACGCGTGCCAAGCTATGGCGGATCGCGCATGCCGCTGACGACCAGCCTGGCCGACCGTGTGCGGCAATTCCTCGCAAGCGATGCCGATTGGCACCGCTTTCCAACCGAAGTTCGCGAATGGCTCGAAATGCAAGCGCGCCGCTCGCGGCTGCCGCAGCCGGGCG
>JAYTAR010000435.1:0-2812 GCA_043737455.1 Sphingomonadales bacterium
TGATCGGGCCGCCGCCCGACGACTTCCCGACCGAAATGATGGCGCGACAGCGCGAAATCGAAGCGCATCCACTCATTCGCGCTGCGCTCGCGCGAGCCGCCGCCGCCGAAGCTCGAGCCAGCGCGTCGCGCTACTTGAGCCGGCCGCGGATCGAAGCCAGTGTCGGCGTCCGCCGCGAGCGGTCCGATCCGCGCGGCGACTATGACAATGCGCTGATGCTCGGAGTTGCGGTCCCGCTCGGTCGCGACCTGACGGCCGTTTCCAACGCTGATGCGGTGCGCGCCGAAGCCATCCGCGCTTCGGCCGAAACCGCACGCGTACGCACGCGGCTGGCCGCCGATCAGGCAGCTGCCGCGCGTCGCCTTGCTCTCAGCGGCGCAGCTGCGATCGACGCACAAGTGCGGCGCGATGCGCTTGCCGAAGCGCTTGTGCTCACTGAGCGCGGCCGACGTGAGGGCGAGATTGGCTTGGTAGAATATCTGCGCGCACGGCAGGCGTTGGCAGCCGCCGAACGCGATCTCGCGACCGCGCGCGTTGCAGCCGCCGCCGCCGTATCGTCTTTCAATCAAGCCCAAGGTGTACTGCCGTGATCGCCCGACATGCTTTGAAATTGCTCGCGGCGCTGCTGCTGCTCATGCCCGTTTCAGTCTTGGCGCACGAGGGCGAGGACCATAGCGAAGAGCCGGTGATCGCGATCGCAGCGATCACTGCGCTGAGCGGCCGGCTCGAAGCGCGCACTGCCGACATCGAGCTCGTTGCCGCCGCTTCGGGTCACGACCTGACAATCTGGATCGATCGTTGGGCGACGGGCGAGCCCATTACCAATGCCGCCGTTAGCGTTACGATCGATGGAACGCGCGTCATCGCCAAGCCCGGCAATGGCGTCTACACTTTGAGCGCTTCTACGCTTGACGTCCCCGGCAATCGTAGAATGTCGTTCATCGTGTCGCAGGGCGGCGCGATCGACACGCTGTCGGGGACGCTCGCCATCGCGAAGCCTGCCGATGATCCAGCAAGCGCCCTACCGTGGCGGACCGCGCTGTTGGTGATGCTCGTGCTCGGCGTGGCCGTTGCCGCCTATCTCGTGTGGCGGTCACGAGCGCGCAGAGTTAGCGTGGGCGTGGCAGTGCTGCTCTTCGCGATCCTCATCCAGACGCCGCCGATCGTTGCGCACGAAGGTGAGGAGCATGCCGAAGACAACAATGCCGTCGCTGCGACAGCCACGCCGGCTGCGGGCGGGTCGGGCGCGACCCGAGCAGCCGATGGGACCATCAACGCGCAAAAGCCGTTGCAGCGGATCATCGAATTGCGCACCGCCGTCACTGCTGCGGGACAAGCGTCGCCCACGGTCAGTCTGACAGGCAGGATCATCGCCGATCCACGCAGCGGCGGGCTTATCCAGAGCGCGACCGGCGGGCGTGTCGTTGCCGCCGGGAAAGGCATGCCGCTGATCGGCCAGCGGGTGAGCGCGGGACAGGCGCTCGCCTATATCGAGCCCACGCTTCAAGCGATCGACCGCGCCGACATCGCGCGCGAACTAACCGACCTTGATCAGCAAATCGCGCTTGCGGCGAACCGCGCCACGCGGCTGCGACGGCTCGAAGGCGTTGTCCCGCGTCGCGAGATCGAGGAAGCGGGCATCAACCTGAGCGGCCTGCGAAGCCGCAGGGCGGCGCTTGGGCGCGCGCGTTCGGCACGCGAGACGCTGGTAGCGCCCATTTCGGGTGTCGTCGCAGCGGTCTCGGTTCGCGTTGGTCAGGTCGTAAGCGCCGAGACGACGTTGTTTGAAATCGTCGATCCGCAGGATCTGTTTGTCGAGGCGAACCTCTTCGACCGGCGCACAATCGGCTTTGGCTCCCGCGCGGTCGGCAGGGCGGCCGACGGCACGACCTTCAATCTGATCTTTGCCGGGGCGGGCCTCGCTGATCGCGGTCGCGCCGCACAGGGCCTGTTCCGCCTCGAAGGCGCTCCTGCTGGCCTGCGCGTTGGCGAGCCCGTGACACTCGACGTATCGGCAGGTGCGCCGGTCGCTGGCGTTGTCGTGCCGCGAAGCGCAATCCTGACCGGCGAGAACGGCCTGTCGTCGGTCTTCGTCAAGCTTGGTGCCGAACGCTTCGCCAGCCGTCCGGTGCGGATCGCGCCACTCGACGCGACCCGCGTTGTGCTGCTGTCGGGCGTCCAGGTCGGCGAACGAGTCGTGACTGCCGGGGCCAGCCTGTTGTCGCAGGTTCGCTAAGCCATGTTCGACCGTATCGTCGCCTTTTCACTGAGTAGTCGGGTGCTGGTACTGTGTGCGGCCTTGGCGCTTGTCCTGCTCGGCATCGGTGCCGTCGGTCGTCTGCCCGTCGATGTGCTGCCAAATCTCAACCGGCCGGTGGTCACCATCCTGACCGAGTCACCCGGCCTCGCGCCGCCCGAAGTCGAGACGTTGGTGACGCGACCGATCGAGACTGCGATGAGCGGCGTGCCGGGGGTAGAACGGGTGCGCTCGGTTTCGGGAATCGGGCTGTCGATCGTCTATGTCGAGTTCGGCTGGAGCGAAGAGATTTTCCGCGCGCGCCAGCAAGTCGGCGAGCGGCTGACGTTGATCCGCGAACAGATACCGACCGGTGTAGTGCCGCAGATGGGGCCGGTCAGCTCGATCATGGGCGAGATCATGCTGATCGCGATCCCCTATGGTCGCGTCAGCGCAATGGAGGCGCGCGAGATCGCCGACTTCCAGATCAGGCCAAGGCTGCTGACGATTCCGGGCGTCGCGCAAGTCATCCCTATTGGCGGTGAAGTGCGCCAGTATCGCGTGTCGCCCGACCTT
>JAYTAR010000436.1:0-2811 GCA_043737455.1 Sphingomonadales bacterium
TCAGATCAGCTTCGTCTGAACGACGGATAAAGATCGTTTGCATTGCTTCTGCGTTCGTCACTCTCCCAGATGGAACGGCAACAGCGAGCGATACTGCTCGACCCCCGGTGCGCCCGGCACGACGCGGTTTTCGCGGAGCAGGAACGCATGTCGCACGATCTCGGCCTGTTGCTCGAGACCGTAACGCGCGAAGGGCTGGCCAGGCTTGAGCGCATAGGAATAGCGGCAGAACGGGTGGCGTGCGAGCGGCAGGTAGATGCCGCGCTGGCGTTGCCAGACATGCGTCAGTTCGTGAATGAGCAACCCCTGCGCATCGACACGCTCGACCGCGAAATCGTCGCTCCAGCGCTCGCACCCAGGGTGGAACCAGATGTCGCCGTCGGGTGCCATCACGACGCCGCGGGGCTGAAAGAACGCCCATTTGCGGCGGTGCAGCAGGACCCGGCCATAGTCGATCGCATCGCCGAAAACACCGCGGGCAAGATCGACCTCGCCGCGCGTCAGCGGACGTGTCGTCACGGCAGCGGATCACCCGCCGCGCGTACCGGCACTTGCGCCTGCAGCTGCGTGCCGCTGGCGAAAGTGAAGATCATCGCCATCGTCGTGCGCGGTTGAACGACGGGATTGAGGTCGAACAGCATGACATGCTTGCCACCAGGCTCGAACTTTACGCGCGCGCCAGCGGGAACCGCGACACCAGCGTCGAGCGCCTTCATCGAGGCCATGTTGCCGTTTTTCATCGTCTCGTGAAGCTCGGTACGGATGACGACCGGGGAGATGATGCTCATCAGCCGGTCGTCGGTCGCGCCGCCGCGGATCGTGAAATAGGCAGCCGACGGCGCTTTCGGGTTCGCGTTCAGGCGAACGACCATGTCGGTTACCTTCAGCTCGGCGGGCTCGCTCGAGCAGCCGCCCATCAGCGCCGCGGTCGCCAGCAGTGTCAAACCCAGTCCGCGCATCACGCTCTCCCTTGCCGTGCACGCCCGAACTAGGCGGGGTGCTGCCTTGCGGCAAGGGAACGCCCCCCTATATCGACGCTTGATAGTTCAACCGGGCTCGGCCGCTCCCTTCGTTGGTTGCGCCGTCCCTTTTCAGTCAGGGCAAGACAAATGGCAAAAGTGATCGGGATCGACCTCGGCACCACGAATTCGTGTGTCGCGGTCATGGAGGGCGGCAAACCCAAGGTCATCGAGAATGCCGAAGGCGCGCGGACGACGCCGTCGATTGTGGCGTTCGCCAAGGATGGCGAGCGGCTGATCGGACAGCCCGCCAAGCGGCAAGCGGTGACGAATCCCGACAATACGATCTTTGCGGTCAAGCGTCTCATCGGTCGCCGCTATGACGATCCGATCACGAAGAAGGACACCGAACTCGTTCCGTACACGATCGCGCGTGGGTCGAACGGCGATGCCTGGGTTAAGGCGGGGGGCGAGGAATATTCGCCGAGCCAGATCAGTGCCTTCATCCTTCAAAAGATGAAGGAAACCGCCGAGAGCTACCTCGGCGAGACGGTCACGCAGGCGGTGGTGACCGTGCCCGCGTACTTCAACGACGCGCAGCGCCAGGCGACGAAGGACGCGGGGCGGATTGCGGGCCTCGACGTGCTGCGCATCATCAACGAGCCGACAGCGGCTGCGCTTGCCTATGGCCTTGAAAAGCAGGACGGCAAGACGATCGCGGTCTATGATCTTGGCGGCGGCACGTTCGACATCTCGGTCCTCGAAATCGGCGACGGCGTGTTCGAGGTGAAGTCGACGAACGGCGACACGTTCCTCGGCGGCGAGGATTTCGACAACAAGATCGTCGAGTTTCTCGCCGAAGCTTTCAAGAAGAAGGAAGGTCTCGACCTCCGGACCGACAAGCTTGCGCTGCAGCGGTTGAAGGAAGCGGGCGAAAAGGCAAAGATCGAGCTGTCGTCGACCGCGACGACCGAAATTAACTTGCCCTTCATCACCGCGCGCATGGAAGGTGGCTCTACAACGCCGCTCCATCTCGTCGAGACGTTGACGCGTGCCGATTTGGAAAAACTGGTCGCGTCGCTGGTCGAGCGCACGCTCGAGCCGTGCAAGAAGGCGCTCGCCGATGCGGGCATCGACGCGTCGAAGATCGACGAAGTCGTTCTGGTCGGCGGCATGACGCGGATGCCGCGCGTGCGCGAAGTCGTGAAGAATTTCTTTGGGAAGGAGCCGCACACGGGCGTCAATCCCGATGAGGTCGTCGCGATGGGTGCCGCGATCCAGGCGGGCGTGCTGCAGGGCGACGTGAAGGACGTGCTGCTGCTCGACGTCACGCCGCTGTCGCTGGGCATCGAGACGCTCGGTGGCGTGTTCACGCGTATGATCGATCGGAATACGACGATCCCGACGAAGAAGTCGCAGACCTATTCGACTGCCGACGACAATCAGCAGGCGGTAACGATCCGCGTGTTCCAGGGCGAGCGCGAGATGGCCGCCGACAACAAGCTGCTCGGCCAGTTCGATCTGATCGGTATTCCACCGGCCCCGCGCGGCGTTCCGCAGATCGAGGTGACGTTCGACATCGACGCGAACGGCATCGTCAACGTCAGCGCCAAGGACAAGGGCACCGGCAAGGAGCAGCAGATCAAGATCCAGGCTTCGGGTGGGCTGAGCGACGCTGATATCGACCAGATGGTCAAGGATGCCGAGCAGTTTGCTGACGAGGATAAGAAGCGGCGTGAAGCCGCCGAGGCGAAGAACAACGCCGAGTCGCTGATCCATTCGACCGAGCGTCAGTTGATCGACAATGGCGACAAGATCGACGCGTCGCTGAAGGCTGAAATCGAGGCGGCGG
>JAYTAR010000437.1:0-2811 GCA_043737455.1 Sphingomonadales bacterium
AATCGTCTGAGCGAACGCGATCATCTGTGGAACATATTCGGTCGCGATCGACCAATGCCTGGGTTGGCGGATGTTGAGGCGGCGGACGTCTTTCCAATAGGCTTCGGTGTAGAAGCGCGCGATGTCCCAGATCGATTGCGCCCCTGCGGCTGCCGCCTTTTCTAGCTTGTCTTCGCCGGCGTCGGCGTCGTCGGTAAGATGGCCGACGTCGGTGATGTTGATCACGTGCGTCAGATCATAACCCGCCGCCGACAGCACCCGCCCCAAGGTATCAGCGAACACATAAGCGCGCATGTTGCCGACATGCGGATAATTATAGACAGTCGGCCCGCAACTGTAGACGCGAGCCTCCCCCGCATGCACCGGCGAGAAAGCTTCGACCGTGCGGGACAGGCTGTTGAAGAGGCGGACGGGTTGCACGTTTGCGTCTTGCGCAAGCGACCGCCCGCTCGTCAACATCGGCAAGTCAGGCCTTGTCGGCCTCCTTCGTCAACAGCGCCGCGATTTCGGCAGGCGACCGGTCGGTCATCTCCTTGGCGATCTCGATGACGACGCGCCGTGACACTTCCTTATGCAGCGATTTGCGCAGCACGCCGAGTGTCTTGGGCGCGGCGATGATCGCAAGTGCCTCGAAGTCGTGATTCATGACGCGCTTGCGAAGCTTGTCGGCGACCTCGACCGCCCAGCTGTCTTCGGCCTGCTGGTGCGGATCGGCTTCCTCGCCCGACGCATGCCCCTGACCGCTCGAGCGGTTATGGCCCATGTCCGACCCCTGCGCATCGCTGCCTTCGACCTTGAGCTCGACCAAATGCGCATCGCCGATGTTGCGCAAGAAGATCATTTTCGCGCCGTCCGCGACAAGGACCAGCGCATTCTTGGGTATCGTCATCTTAATTCTCCTTTGGCTCGCTAACGTGCCCCACCGTAGTGGCGTTCCCGCGCGTGCGAGTGTGGCTTGGTTCGTGTCGTTCGACGGCGATCGCTAACCGGCGTCCTTGTCGAGTTCGTTTTCACCTTGCGCCACCGCGCCATCGTCGGGTGCCAGCTGAACGGGGGCCTCTTCGATCACCTCGGCCTCGCTTTCGCTTTCCTCGATGCGCGCGGCGCTGACGACGTGCTCGTTCGGGGCGACATCGAATAATCGCACGCCTGCAGTGCCGCGCCCGATAACGCGCAAGTCGCCGACGGTCATGCGGATCAGCTTTGCCTGGTCGGTGACGAGCATGAGTTGCTGGCCGTTGGCGCATGGAAAGCTGGCGACGACCGGGCCGTTGCGCGCCAGATTGTCGATATTGGTGATGCCCGTTCCACCGCGCCCGGTGCGGCGATACTCATACGCCGAGCTGCGCTTACCGTAACCGTTTGCGCAGACCGTAAGCACGAATTGCTCGCGGTCGGCCATTTCAGCCATGCGATCGGCGGGCAGCGCGGGCGCGTTGTCATTCTCCTTCCACGGAGCAGCACGCAGATACGCTTCGCGCTGTTCGGCATCGGCGCCCGAGCGCGTCAGGATCGACAGCGAGATCACCGCATCGTCGCCGCGTAGTGCGATCCCGCGGACGCCGGTCGAATTGCGCGACTGGAACTCGCGCACATCCGAACTCATGAAGCGGATCGCCTTGCCTTGTCGCGTCGCAAGCAGCACGTCGTCGCCATCGGTCAACAGCGCAACGCCGACCAGTCGGTCGTCGGCATCCTCGCCTTCGAACTTCATCGCGATCTTGCCAGCAGTCGGCACATTGGCGAACTGGTCCATCGAATTACGCCGTACGAAGCCTTTCGCGGTCGCGAACATCACGTGCAGGTCCGCCCAGCGTGCCTCGTCCTCCGGCAGCGGCAGGATGGTCGAAATCGCCTCGTCGGCGGCAAGTGGCAACAGATTGACCATCGGTCGTCCGCGCGTGTTCGGCCCGCCTTCGGGCAGGCGCCAGACCTTCTTGCGATAGACGCGGCCAAGGCTGGAAAAGAACAGTACCGGCGTATGCGTCGACGTGACGAAGAGCTGCGTGACCGCATCTTCGTCCTTAGTCGCCATGCCGCTGCGCCCCTTGCCGCCGCGCCGTTGTGCGCGAAATGCTTCGAGGGGGGTGCGCTTGATGTAGCCGCCCATCGTGACGGTCACGACCATGTCCTCGCGCGGGATCAGGTCTTCGTCTTCGATACCGTCCATCGCCGAGGTGATCTCGCTGCGCCGGGGTGTCGCGAATTCGGCGCGTACCGCGAGCAATTCGTCGCGCATCACGGCGTATAGTTTTACGCGGTCGGCCAGGATCGCAAGCAGTCCCTCGATCGATCCAGCGAGTTTCGCCAGTTCGTCGCCGATCTCTTCGCGCCCGAGCGCGGTGAGGCGCGACAGCCGCAAGTCGAGGATGGCCTTCACCTGCAGCTCGGACAGGCGATAGACGGTCGATCCTACCTGCGGTTCGATTGCCTCGACCAGCTTGATGTAGGGCAGGATCTCGTCGATGCCCCATTCGCGTGCGAGCAGTTCGTCGCGCGCGACCGCCGGGCTTGCCGAGCCGCGGATGATGCGCACGACGGCATCCATGTTGCTGACCGCGACGACGAGGCCGAGCAGGATGTGCGCGCGCTCGCGAGCCTTGGCGAGTTCGAACTTCGAGCGGCGCGTGATCACCTCTTCGCGGAACTTGACGAACGCGTCGATCATGTCGCGCAGCGTCAGCGTTTCGGGACGGCCGCCACGGATCGCGAGCATGTTGGCGGGGAACGAGCCTTGCGCGGGCGTATGGCGCCACAGTTGGTTGAGCACGACGTCGACCTGCGCATCGCGCTTCAGGTCGATGACGACGC
>JAYTAR010000438.1:0-6953 GCA_043737455.1 Sphingomonadales bacterium
AACACGCCACCCAACCCCAGCGCGGCGGCCATCATACCCAGGACGTAACAGGTCGTACCTGTCGCATTGTACCAAGGCGTGAAGCGTCGCGGATCGGTGAGCAGCCGCCTCATCAGCGCAAGCTGCGCAAGAGTCAGTATGGCGACCAGTCCCGACGACAGGCCGTGCCCCCAATGGTACAGCAGTCCGACGACGACGACCTGCGGCACCGCCATCACGACGCACGCCAACCGTGCCGCAGTGGCAACGCCGAGCCGCACCGGCAGCGAGCGCACGCCGGTTACCCGGTCCCCCTCGACAGCCTTGAAATCGTTGAGCGTCATGATGCCGTGAGCGCCCAGGCTGTAAAGCAGCAGGATGAGGAGGATGGGCGTCGATGGCAGGGTGCCGAGCATGACCGCCGCGCCGGTGAACCACGTAAGCCCTTCATACGTCAGCGCCACCACCGCCGGTCCCGCCCAGCCGTCAGCCTTCAGCCGTAGCGGCGGCGCGCTATAGGCCCAGGCGCATGCGAGGCCGAGCAAAGTGGCAGCAAAGACCCATGGCCCTGTCGCCGCCGCCACGCAGGCGGCGAGCAGCGTCCCGACGATCGCGATCCGTAATCCCCATGTGCCTCCGATCCGTCCCGAGGGGATGGGGCGGTTCGGCTCGTTAATCGCGTCGACGTGGCGATCGAACCAGTCGTTGATCGCCTGGCTGGTCCCGCACACCAGTGGTCCGGTCAACGCAATACCGGCAAGCAGGAACGGCCAGCGTTCGCCGATCGGTACGCCCGAAGAAATGACGCCGCAGATGAACGCCCATATCGGCGGAAACCAGGTTATCGGTTTGAGCAGCGCGAGGATGTCGCGGGGCGCGGGCAGCCGCGCTGCGCTACGGGGGGACACGGCACCATCCATCACTGTAAACTATGTTGGACGAAACCGGGCGTCAATCAGTTTGGACGCTTATTCCTCACCGACCAGATTGCCGAGCCCATGGCGATGCAGCTTCGAATACAGGCTCTGGCGCGACACGCCGAGGATCTCCGCCGCCGAAGCGCGATTGTCCGCCGTATATTGCAAAGCGGCTTCGATGCACAGCCGCTCGATCAAGTCGGTCGACTCGCGCACAATGTCTTTCAGCGGCATTCGCCCGACGAGTTCGGTCAATTGTTCGACCGAACGCGGCAGGTCGGGTCCGGTCGCGGACACGTCGCGCGCACGCCGTTCGATGCTGCGCAGCGAGAAGCCGAACCCATCGCCAGGCAGATCGGCAAGCGCGACTGCCGATACTTCGACCTCCTCGATCGACCCGTCGCCACTGCGCACGATCGTCGTCAGATTACGCACGGTGCCGTGCTGGCGCAGCTGATCGCCGATCAGGTCGAGATCGATGCCCTGCCGCCCGACGAAATTGCCGAGCGACAGCCCGCGTAGTCGCGCGACCGACACCGCTTGCGTAAGGTCGAGGAACGCCGGGTTCGCCGCGACGATCATCAGCTTTGCATCGGTCAGCACGATCGCATCGGGGAGCTGTTCGATCAGCAGCGCCATCGGCTGTGGCGGCACGACCGCATCGCTGGCGATAGCGGGCAGCAAGCGGACGAGCATGAACGTCGTTCGGTCCTGCCGGAACATCGTCGCCGAGGCGACGACGCGCGTACGCTTCCCGGGAAGCGCGACCTCGACCGGTTCGGCGTTGTCGCTGACAGTAATCGCGCCGAGATAGCCGAGCAGTGTTTCATGGTCCTGAGCGTCGATGAGGCTGGTCAACGCACGATTGGCGAGCGCACCAGGCTTAGCCTTCGCCAGCATCGTAGCAGCGGGATTGGCGTCGCGAATGCGGCGCGTGTCGGCGTCGACGATCAGAACCGGCTCGCTGTCGAGATCGAACAACAGTCGATATCGCGCTTCGGCCTGACGGAGTTTCAAATAGTCACGCTCGAGCGATTGCTGCGTCTGAATGAGCCGCGCCTGCAGCGCCGACGACGTCGCCAAATCCTGCCCGACCGCAAGAAAATTGCCCTGTGTCGTCGCGATCGTCAGATAGCGGACCGCCACGTCGGGCGTCGTCGTCCCCGTCGAATGAGTGATTTGGCGCCAGCGCGGCTCCTCGCGCGCGGCCGCAGCGGCCAACATCTCGGTAATTTTCGCACGGCTCTCGCTGGTGACGGTGTCGATCCAGTCGACGCCGATCCAGCGCTTGCGCCCGACAGGATCGCCGTGCGTGAACGAAGCGTCGACGATGCACCCGTCGGCATCGATGACGAACGACAAATCGCCGACCCCGCCGGCAAGCCGTGCCACCGCGCCCGAGTCGAGCGAGCCGATCGTCTCACGCGCAGCGTGGAACGGAATGCGGTCGCCGTGCTTCATCCTGCCGTCTTCATCACAACGCCCTTACCTTCAGGCGCCGAACACCTCGCGACAGGCATTCGTCATGACCAGCCGGCCGGCGACCTCCAGAGCCTGCTGGGCGTCGGCTGCCGTTCCATCGGCACCGACGTAATCGGATAATTTGGGGTCGTTCACGAGAACCGGCCCACCGAGCATGACGCATAGCCGGGGATTTCTCGACACCGATCGCATCGCCGAAATGAGCGATGGCAGCTGTGCGATATGAGCATCGCACGACACGGTCAAGCCCAAGAGGTCATACGCATGGTCGCTGACCGCGGCAAGCAGATCGGCTCGACAACTGTCGGCAATCATCGAAGTAACCCACCCATTACGGCGAAAGACATCTTCAACGATGACCGTGCCGAAGCTGTGATCGCCAGGCATCGGGGCGAATAACGCAGTCCACACATTATAAGCCGCCGCGCGCAAGATCGGACTGCGGCTCGACATTTCGCGAACCACTTCCTGCAGCCGCCAAAGTCCCATCGTGACGTCGACGAAATCGCAGAAATCGTCTTCCCACAATTCTCCAAGCCGACGCGCGGCAGGCGCCAGCACGTCGATCAGGACGTCGTCGATCGTATCTCCACGCGTGAGCAGAATTTCGACTTCGGCCAGCAGGCCGCTGGCGTCGCTTTCGAGCGCCAACATCGCAAAAGCATGCACATCGGTCGCGGATCCGCCGCGCGCGCGCGCCACCGCAATCCGCGGTGCGATCTCGCGTTCGATCAGCTCGGCGATGCCGCGGACCGTCGACCCCGAAATGCTTTTCGCCTGCCCGTGGATTCGCCGCATCGCGACTCCGGGTAGGTAACCCCGCGCTTGTTCCATCAGCCCATTGACCGACGCCATTCCGGTTCTCCCAACCGGCCCGGGCAGCGAGGAATATCGCAACCCAATGGGACTGACCTGTTAGCCCGCCCCGGCGACTCGAAACCTATGTAAATTAACGAACCATGGCAACGCCCCCTGCAAAGGTTTTTTTGCGCTTAAGTGTCGTAATTCCTTTACGTCAAAACTGTTTGACAGTGGCAGTGCGGCCCGGCAATCTTGGCGGATCGGGAGAGGTCGGCACAGCAATGACGAAGCGCGCATGACACAATTGGGGCAAAAGCGCGCGTTGTATACGGCGGCCGAACGCGCCCGCCGTGACGCCTCGATCTGGACGCTTGTCCAGGCGGTGCTCGCCCCCATCCAGTTTCTCGTGTTTCTTGTCAGCCTGGTTCTCGTGCTTCGCTTCTTGGTCAGCGGCGCGGGCGAAAGCGCGGCGGATGTTTCGGTAGTCGTCAAGACGCTGACGCTCTATGCGATCATGATTACTGGCGCGATCTGGGAAAAGGAAGTTTACGGCAAGTATCTGTTCGCCGACCCATTCTGGTGGGAAGACTTCTTCTCGATGTTCGTTATCGCGTTGCACACCGCATACCTCGTGGCGCTGATCGGTGATATCGGCACTCCGCAGCAGCGCATGATCGTGGCACTCGCGGGTTATGCCACTTACGCAATCAACGCGACGCAATTCTTGCTGAAATTGCGCGCGGCACGGCTCGAGGCACGGCCTGCAGGGCTTGCCGCATGACGGTGATGCCCACCCTGCCCGAAAGACCAGTGCTGCGTGAGCGCGGCCAGCGCGAGGTATTCTGCGGTCTGACCGGCATCGTGTGGTTGCATCGCAAGATCCAGGACGCGTTCTTTCTCGTGGTCGGTTCGCGGACCTGCGCGCATCTGTTGCAATCGGCCGCGGGTGTGATGATCTTCGCCGAGCCGCGCTTTGCGACCGCGATCATCGAGGAACGCGACCTCGCCGGACTTGCCGACGCAAACGAGGAACTGGACCGCGTCGTCGATCGGCTGCTGGCGCGGCGGCCTGACATCAAGATGCTGTTCCTGGTTGGGTCGTGTCCTTCCGAAGTCATCAAGCTCGACCTGTCGCGCGCAGCGGCGCGGCTGTCGGTCAAGCACGAGGGGACGGTCCGTATCCTCAATTATTCGGGATCGGGCATCGAAACGACGTTCACCGAAGGTGAGGATGCGTGCCTTGCCGCGCTTGTTCCAGTGTGCCCGACCGATGCTTCTGCTCCTATCCCGGGCGTCCAGGACAAAAGCCTTCTCGTCGTCGGTGCGCTCCCCGACATCGTCGAGGATCAGCTGCTGCGCGTGCTTGCCGACCTCGGGATCGCACCTGTGCACGTCCTGCCTGGTCGCCGCGCGCACCAGCTGCCGCCGATCGGGGCCAACACTCGCTATCTGCTCGCGCAGCCGTTTCTCGGGGCGACCGCGATGGCGCTCGAGGACCGCGGCGCGGTTCGCATCGACGCGATGTTCCCTTTCGGCGTCGAGGGGACGAGCGACTGGCTGCGCGCTGCCGCCGACGCGTTCGACATCGACCCTGTCCACGTCGAAGCGGTGCTTGCCCCGCTGCGCGAGCGCGCCACCCGCGCGATCGCGCACAGCCGCGCACGGCTCGAGGGCAAAACGATTTTCTTCATGCCCGATTCGCAGCTCGAAGTACCGCTCGCCCGGTTTCTCGCGAACGAGCTCGGCATGATCCCGGTCGAAGTCGGGACGCCGTATCTCCACCGCCGTCACCTCGCGCGCGATCTCGCCGCGCTGCCCGATTGCGTCGTCAGCGAGGGGCAGGACGTCGACCGTCAGCTCGACCGCGTGCGCGCGGCGAAGCCCGATCTCACCGTCTGTGGCCTTGGCCTCGCCAACCCGCTCGAAGCCGAGGGTTTTGCCACAAAATGGGCGATCGAACTGGTCTTCTCGCCGATCCACGGCTTCGACCAGGCGGGCGATCTCGCAGAACTTTTCGCGCGACCGCTGCGGCGCCGCGACGTGTTGCGGGTCTGACGCTGTGCAACTAGCCGTTTGGACCTACGAAGGCCCGCCGCATGTCGGAGCGATGCGCGTCGCCACCGCGATGACCGACGTGCATTATGTTCTCCACGCGCCGCAGGGCGACACTTATGCCGACCTGCTGTTCACGATGATCGAGCGACGCGGCAAACGCCCGCCGGTCACTTACACCACGTTCCAGGCGCGTGACCTTGGCAAGGATACCGCCGAACTCTTTCAGTCGACGGTGCGCGACGCCTATGCACGCTTCACCCCCGCCGCAATGATCGTTGGCGCATCGTGTACCGCCGAGCTGATCCAGGACGACCCCGGCGGGCTGATCGAGGCGATGGAACTGCCCTGCCCCGCGATCGCGCTCGAATTGCCGAGCTACAGCCGCAAGGAGAATTGGGGCGCGGGCGAGACTTTCTACCAGCTCGTCAGGCGTCTGGCCGACCGTAACGTGGTGCGCTCACCCGCTCAGGGACGGCGGCTGAGCGCGAACATTCTGGGCCCCGCCGCGCTAGGTTTTCGCCACCGTGATGACGTACGTGAGGTGCGCGCGTTGCTCAGGCTGATCGGCGTCGGCGTGAATGTCGTCGCGCCGCTCGATGCGAGCGTTGCGGACCTGACGCAGATCGGTGCCGCCGACTTCAATATATTGCTCTATCCCGAGATTGGCGACACCGCCGCACGCTGGCTGGAGCGGACGTTCGATCAGCCGGTGGTGCGCACGGTGCCGATCGGGCACGGCGCGACGTGTGATTTCGTACGCGAAGTCGCCGCACTTGCCGGGGTCGATCCCGACCCGATCATCGCGGCGGACGGCGGTCGGATGGCATGGTGGGCACGCTCGGTCGATTCGACCTATCTCACCGGCAAGCGGGTTTTTATCTTTGGCGATGCGACGCACGCGATCGCCGCCGCACGTGTCGCACGCGACGAACTTGGCTTCGAGATCGCCGGCCTGGGCTGTTACAATCGCGAGTTCGCGCGCGACCTGCGCGAAGCGGCAGCGCGCTACGGCGTCGAGCCGCTGATTACCGACGATCATCTCGAAGTCGAAGATGCGATCATCGCCGCGCAGCCCGAACTTGTGCTTGGCACGCAGATGGAGCGCCACATCGCCAAGCGACTGCGCATCCCCTGCGCCGTCATCGCCGCGCCGGTCCACGTCCAGGATTTCCCCGCGCGCCACAGCCCGCAGATGGGTTTCGAAGGCGCAAGCGTGATCTTCGATACATGGGTTCATCCACTGGTCATGGGGCTCGAGGAGCATTTGCTGACAATGTTCCGCGACGATTTCGAATTTAGCGACGGCGCAGGCGCAAGCCATCATGGGGCGATGGAGCATGCGTCTTCTAAGCCCCTCCCCTTCAGGGGAGGGGTTGGAGCGGGGCCTGTTTGTGATGGCGAACCAGCGCTCGTGCCGATCGACCTTCCCCACCCCAACCCCTCCCCTGAGGAGGAGGGGCTTTGGAGCCCGCTGGCCGAAGCCGAACTCAAAAAGATCCCCTTCTTCGTCCGCGGCAAAGCGCGCCGAAACACCGAACGCTTTGCCTCCGAGCAAGGCCTAGCCTCGATCTCGCTCGACACGCTTTATGACGCGAAGGCGCATTATGCCCGCTAGCACGCCCAACACCCGCGTCGTCATCGTCACGCTCGACAATCACCTGTCGGGCGCGGTCGAGCGCGCCGCGGCGCAGCTGGAACGCGAAGGCACCGGCGTTACGA
>JAYTAR010000439.1:0-2803 GCA_043737455.1 Sphingomonadales bacterium
ACCGGCAAGGCGGCGGTATCGACGGCATAAGCGAGCGGCATCGCGCTCCAGTCGAACCGCGGGGCGCCCATGTCGACCGTCGCGCCGACGTCGTCGCGGACGATGCGGATCGTGCCCCCTGCAGTCGCGAGGACGGCATCACCGATCAATACCGCGACCGCGCGCGCGGCATTGCCGCAGGCGCCGACCTCGCTGCCGTCGGCGTTCCAGATGCGCATCGTCGCGTCTGCATTTGCTGCGGGTTCGAGCATGATCAGCTGGTCGCAGCCGATCCCGGTGTGCCGGTCGGCGATCGCCCGCGCCGTGGCGGCGGTCATCGGCACCGGCGCGGCGCGCGCATCGACGACGACGAAGTCGTTGCCAAGGCCGTGCATCTTGTGAAAGTTCAGGATCACGTCGCGCCTTTAGCGGCGCGTTCGCGCTTGTTCCAGCCTCACCCCGCGCGACGCAGCGGCTCGCGATAGTCGCCAAGCGCAGGTGCCGAGTTGCGCGCATAAGGGAGGAGATTGCGTTCGGCGAGCAATGTGCGGACCTGCGTGATCGGCAGCGGCCGACCGTAATACCAGCCTTGCCCCTTGTGACAGCCAAGCTGGCGCAGACGCTCCTCGATGCCAGCGTCCTCGATCCCCTCGGCGGTGATCGGCAGCCCCAGGCTGTCGCCCAGCCGCGTGATCGCGTTGACGATCGCGGCGCTTTCGGGGTTGTCGAGGATCGACGTGACGAAGCTCTTGTCGATCTTGATTCGGTCGAACGGCAAGGCGCGCAGATGCGCGAGCGACGAATAGCCGGTCCCGAAATCGTCGAGTGCAAGCTTGATACCCTGGTTCTTCAAACTACCGACGATCGACTGCGCCAGCGCCAGATTCTCGAACAGGCTCGACTCGGTGATCTCGACCTCGAGCCGCGTTGCCGGAAATCCGGTCTCGGTCAGCAGCTTGACGAGCTTTTGCGCGAGCCAGGGATCCTTCAGCTGCATCGGCGAAATGTTGACCGACAGCGTCAGTGCCGGGTCCCAATTTTTGGCCTCCTCGAATGCCTGGCGCATCACCGACAGCGAAAGGTCGGCGATCATCCCGGTTTCTTCGGCAATGGGTATGAACAGTTCGGGGCTGATCAGCCCCTTGGTCGGATGCTCCCAACGCGCAAGCATCTCGAAGCCGTGGATGCGTCCGGTCGTCAGGTCGATCTGCTGCTCGAAGTACGGCACGAACTCGCCGCGCGGCACGCCGGTGCGCATGCCGTCCTCGATGTCGTTGCGCGCCTGCAGTTCACGCTCCATCGACGCGTCGAACCAGGCGAGGCGGTTGCGACCCTGATGCTTGGCGGCATACATGGCGATGTCGCCGCGACGCATCAGCGCTTCGATATCGGTGCAATCGGCTTCCGATCGGGCGATGCCGCAAGAGACCGAGATGTGCGCGAAGATGCCCTGCACGTCGAACGGTTGCGCCAGGCGCGTAACGATGCCTTGCGCGACACGCTCGACGACGTCCTGCCCATTGGGATCGAACGCGAACAGGCAGGCGAATTCATCGCCGCCCAGCCGCGCCGGCAATGCCGAGGGCGGCATGAGCGTGGAGATTTCCTTTGCCACTGCTTTGAGCAAGGCATCGCCGATCGCATGGCCGTGGACGTCGTTGACGTTCTTGAAATGGTCGAGGTCGAGCATCAGCAGCGCGACCGATTTGTTGCGCCTAACCGCCTTGGCGATCATCGTGGCGCCATGGTCGGCGAGCGCCCGGCGATTGTAAAAGCCCGTCAACGGATCACGCGAAGCCAGGCTTTGCGCGCGCTGCTCGGCGGCGGTGCGTTCGGTAATTTCGTTGCTCAGGTCGTTGTACCGACGCCAGCCAAACAGGATCAACGCGATGTTGAGCACGACCGCGATCGTCAGCGTGCGTTCGGCGCTGCCCGTCAGTCCGGTCAGCGTGCCCGTCGCAACCGACATCATCTGACTGCCGGTACCGACGAACATGATGATCGCCGCGATGACGATGGCACCGGTCACGACGTCGTTGCGCGCATTCTTGGTTCGCGATCGCACCGATTTTTCCTCGTTCAAGCCGTCAGCCGACATCGTGCCCCCACTTGTCCGGTTCGTGGTGGTGGGTAACGGTCGTGCGTAAACAAGCGCTTAATTCGGCGGCGTTGACGCGCAGGTCGCTCGCGCCTATCGCCGAGCGCATTGCAAGTCCGCCAGCCGACGAGGTTTCGTCCGCTGGCGCTTTTTGCGTTGGAGTAAGCTACCCTTGTTCGATACGCTGAGCGACCGTCTGGGAAGTGTTTTCGACCGGTTGCGCGGACGTGGCAGCCTGTCGGAAGCAGACGTGCGCGCGGCGATGCGCGAAGTGCGCGTGGCGCTGCTCGAGGCCGATGTCGCGCTGCCCGTCGCGCGATCCTTCGTCGACAGCGTCACCGACAAGGCGATTGGCGTTGACGTCTTGCGCTCGGTCACGCCGGGGCAGCAGGTCGTCAAGATCGTCAACGACGCGCTGATCGAAATGCTCGGCAGCGATGCGTCGGACCTCGAACTCGACGTGACCCCGCCCGCGACGATCATGATGGTCGGGCTGCAGGGATCGGGCAAGACGACCACGACCGCCAAGATCGCCAAGCGACTGACCGCGACGTTGGGCAAGAAAGTATTGATGGCGTCGCTCGACGTCAATCGTCCGGCCGCACAGGAGCAGCTGGCGATACTGGGGACGCAGGCGGGCGTCGCTACGCTGCCGATCGTGGCGGGGCAGCAACCGGTCGAGATCGCACGGCGCGCACTGAGTGCGGCGAAGCTGCAGGGCTATGA
>JAYTAR010000440.1:0-6901 GCA_043737455.1 Sphingomonadales bacterium
GCCAGACGAGTATCGGCTTGCGCGCCGCAAGCGTTTCGTCGAGGCGCCGGCGCGGCGCGAAATGCGGGGCCGACTTGAGCGAAGCATCGCCTGTGCGCGCACGCTCCGCCACGCTGCGCAGCGCGACGATGAACTGGTCCAAAGCAGCCTTACCCTCGGTTTCGGTAGGTTCGATCAGCATTGCGCCATGCACGACGAGCGGGAAGTAAACGGTCATGGGATGGAAGCCCTCGTCGATCAGCCCCTTGGCGATGTCGAGCGTCGTGAATCCTTCGGCCATCCCAGCGTCGCTGAACAGCGCCTCATGCATGCAGTGTCCCGCGTGCGCGAAGGGCGCATCGAGCGCGCTTTCGAGACTGCGCAGGATGTAGTTCGCGTTGAGCACCGCATCGCCAGACACCTGGTACAAGCCGTCTGCGCCATGGCTGAGCATGTAGCTGAGCGCCCGCGTGAACATGCCCATCTGACCGTGAAACGCGACCATGCGGCCGAATGACGACGCATGATGCTCGCCCGTACTCTCCTCCTCCACAAGTATGAATTGCCCGTCGCGCGCTTCGACGAAGGGCAGCGGCGCGAACGGCGCCAGTGCCGCGCTGAACACAACCGGCCCCGAACCGGGTCCCCCACCACCGTGCGGTGTGCTGAACGTCTTGTGAAGGTTGATATGCATCGCGTCGACGCCGAGGTCGCCGGGCCGGACGCGCCCGACGATCGCATTGAAATTCGCGCCGTCGCAATAGACGAAACCACCCGCCGCGTGCACCGCGTCGGCAATTCTCTTCAAATCGCGCTCGAACAGCCCGCACGTGTTAGGATTGGTGATCATGACGCCGGCAACATCGGGGCCGAGCCGTGCAAGCAGCGCGTCGGTGTCGACGCGCCCATCGTTGCGGGCGGGAATGCCTTCGACGCGGTACCCTGCGAAGGCCGCCGTCGCAGGGTTGGTACCATGCGCGGAATCGGGGACAAGGATCACCTCGCGCGCATCGCCGCGCGCCTCGAGCGCAGCGCGAATGGCCAGAATGCCGCACAACTCGCCATGCGCCCCCGCCTTAGGTGACATCGCGACGGCGGGCATACCGGTCAGCGTTTTCAGCCAATGGGCCAGCTGATCGATAAGTTCGAGAGCGCCCTGCACCGTATCGATCGGTTGCAACGGGTGGAGATCGGCAAAGCCGGGCAAACGTGCCAGTTTCTCGTTTAATCGCGGGTTATGCTTCATCGTGCAACTGCCGAGCGGGAAGAAGCCCAGGTCGATCCCGTAGTTCTGGCGGCTGAGCCTGGTGTAATGCCGTACCGTTTCGGGTTCGGAGAGGCCGGGCAGTCCGATCTCGGCAGTCCGCAAGAGTTCACCTATCGCAGTGGCCTGAATCGGCGTCGTCGAAGTCGGACGATCCGCAAAGTCCACCCCGCAGGTCTCGGTCGTTCCGATCTCAAAAATCAGTGCTTCTTCGAGCATCAACGCCCGATTGCCCGTCGTAGTCGCGGGGGCCTCACCCTCGATCGCGCTCATCGCGGGGCGCCAACCGCTCGCATTGGGACTCGTACTCATGTTAATTCTCCCGCCAGCGCGATCGCCAGCGCGTCGATATCGTCGGCTGTGGTGGTTTCGGTGACCGCGACCACAAGCCCGCGTTCGATGCTACCGTCGTCGGGATAAAGCCGTCCTAGCGCGACGCCAGCCAGCACGCCTTTAGTGGCGATCGCTCGCACGACGGGACGCGCCGGCACGGGCAATTCGATCGTGAACTCGTTGAAGAAGCCCTCATTCACCAGCCGCACGCCGGGAATTTGCCCAAGCCGCTTGGCTGTCTCGACCGCAAGCTCGTGATTTATAGCAGCCAAGGTGCGTAAGCCCTTTTCACCAAGCAGGGTCATATGAACACTGAATGCTAATGCGCAAAGCCCTGAATTCGTACAAATATTAGACGTGGCCTTTTCGCGTCGAATGTGCTGCTCGCGCGTCGATAGCGTCAGGACGAAGCCGCGCTTGCCGCTGGCGTCGACGGTCTCGCCGCACAGCCGTCCCGGAAGCTGGCGTGTGTATTTCTCCTTGCAGCCGAACAGGCCGACATAGGGCCCTCCGAACTGCAACCCAACGCCTAGCGACTGGCCTTCGCCAACCACGATGTCGGCGCCCATCTCGCCGGGCGACTTGAGCAGCCCGAGCGCGACCGGTTCAGTCACAACTGCAATCAGCAGTGCGCCCTTGGCACGACATTGCGCCGACAGCTCGCTCAGGTCAACAATACGCCCCAAAATGTCGGGGAACTGGACGACGACGCACGACGTGTCGCCATCGATCGCGGCCAGCAAGCGCGCGGTGTCGGTCTCGGCAATCAGCGCTGGCACCGCGGTGTCGAGTACATCACCGGTGAACCGCGCCATGGTACGCGCGACGCCCACGTAATGCGGGTGCAGCCCGGACGAAAGGATTGCGCGACTACGCCGCGTAATCCGACGCGCCATCACGATTGCCTCCCAGCAGGCGGTCGAACCGTCATACATGCTGGCGTTGGCGACATCGGTGCCGAACAGGCGTGCGACCTGCGTTTGGAATTCGAACAACACCTGCAGCGTGCCCTGCGCGATTTCTGGCTGATAGGGCGTGTAGGCCGTCAAGAATTCGCCGCGCTGAATGATATGGTCGACGCTCGCGGGGACATGGTGCCGATAGGCACCGCAGCCCAGGAAGAACGGCCCCTCGCCCGCCGCGCGGTTCTTGCGCGCGAGCGCCGACAGGTGCCGCTCGACCTGCAGCTCGCTGGCATGCATCGGCAAGTCGCGAATTGGGCCGGTCAGCTGCGCGTCCTCGGGCACGTCGGCAAACAAGGCGTCGATCGTCGGCGCCCCGATGACGCCGAGCATGGCGCTGCGATCATGGTCGGTAAGCGGAAGATAGCGCATCGATCAGAGCCCCGCCACGAACGCCTTGTAAGCGTCCTCGTCCATCAGCCCTTCGAGTTCTTGCGTGTCGTCGAGCACGAGCGTGAAGAACCAACCGTCGCTTTCGGGAGCGGTGTTGACGAGTGCTGGCTCGGCCTCGAGCGACGGATTGCCCTCGCTGACCGTGCCTGAAACCGGCGCATAGACATCCGACGCCGCTTTGACGGATTCGACGACTGCGGCATCGCCGCCCTTGGCGATCCGCGTGCCACTCGCAGGGAGTTCGACGAAGACGATGTCGCCGAGCTGGCTCTGCGCATAATCGGTGATGCCGACAGTCGCGGTACCGTCGGCGACGTCGATCCACTCATGATCTTTGGTGTAGTAACGCATCAGGCGATTCCCCTTCGGTGGTAGCGGTGCGCGAAGAAAGGCAGCGGCACCACGGTCGCGGTCAGCCGCTTGCCGCGGACGTCGATCGTCATTTCGGTGTCGGGCGCAGCGTGCGCAGCGTCGACATAGCCCATCGCGATTGGGACGTTCAGGCTTGGTGAATGCCCCCCCGAAGTGACGGTACCGACACGGCAGTCGCCTGCGAATATCGCCGCTCCCTCACGTGCAGGGAGCCGTCCATCGAGGCGCAGCCCGACACGCCTTGTCGCCGACCCCTCGGCAAGCCGCCGAGCGACGATCGCTGCGCCAGGGAAGCCGCCATGTTCGCGCCGTCGCTTTGGAATGGCGAAAGTAAGGCCAGCCGTTACCGGGTCGCTTGTGGGTGAAAGGTCGTGCCCATAGAGCGGAAGCCCCGCCTCAAGCCGCAAAGAGTCGCGGGCGCCCAAGCCGATCGGCATGACTTCGGGCTGTGCGCACAGTGCTTCGGCAAGCGCCTCGGCGTGCTCGGCCACGACCGAAATCTCGACGCCGTCCTCGCCGGTATAGCCCGACCGGCTGATCCACAGATCGCCGAACGCGCCATCGATCCGCATACCCTCCATGAAGAACAAAGCCTCGACGCCCAAGATGACGCGCATCACCGCGCCGACCGCCTTTGGGCCCTGCACCGCGAGCAAGGCGCGATCGTCCATATGATTGATCGTGACCGCGTCGGGCAGATGTTCGCGCAGGTGGCCGATGTCATCGTGCTTCACTGCGCCATTGACGACGATGTAATAACCGTCGTCGCGGTTGGTAATCATCAGATCGTCAAGAATGCCCCCGCTTTCGTCGAGCAGCAGCGAATAGCGCACCTTGTTCGCACCAAGGCCGATGATGTCGCTCGGCAACACTGTCTCGAGGGCCGCCGCGGCCTGCTCCCCCGACACAAGCAGCTGGCCCATGTGGCTGACGTCGAACAAACCTGCGCTCGTCCGCGTCCAGATATGCTCGGCGACGATGCCCTCATATTGGATCGGCATCGCATAGCCCGCGAACGACACCATCCGGCCTCCGCGGACGCGGTGCCAGGCGTCGAGCGGCAAAACTTCGTCAGGAAAAGCGTCGCCGTCGGCCACGGGGTCGTCCGTCATCAGAGTGCAGTCGCACCGACCGCAAGGCCGATGGTCGAACTGCCCCCTCTGTCACGGAAACCTGAGAGTTTTGATCCTTCGCGCTTGCCGATCGGGGCTCGCACTCGGGACTTACCCCTTCGGTGGCCCGCCGCCGAAACGGAAGACGCTTTCCAGAGTTGCCTTGCCGTCCGCGCGATCCCTTGTGCCTGAGAGTTTCCGGGGCGGTTGCTCCTTCGGCGCCGGGTCCGCATCGCGTGCCCGGCTCTCTCGCGCGGCCGCCCGAAGTTTCCCCCGATCAGCTGGCAGTGCCATGTGCGAGCGACCGATTCGTGTCAACTGTCAGGCGGTGCAGATCTGCACGTTAGCGTGTCGCATTATACTGCAGCTGCTCTGCCGTCAGTTGAAAGCCGATGAGCACTTCAAAACTGGCGCGCGCGACCGCCGCTTT
This sequence comes from Sphingomonadales bacterium, assembly GCA_043737455.1. GTDB lineage: Bacteria > Pseudomonadota > Alphaproteobacteria > Sphingomonadales > Sphingomonadaceae > Sphingomonas_O. The sequence goes on from JAYTAR010000440.1 coordinate 4,846, forward strand.
GATCTCGGGTCGAGCGAGCGGATCGAGTGCCGCATCGGCCTCCCCGGCGCGTCGCTTGCGCGTCAGTGCTTTCTGAATATCTTCGGGCAGTGTCGCCTGCGCGCGATCGATCACCGCGCCCCCCTGCCCCTGCGCACTTGCCCGGTACTGGCCATCGGCAAATACCAGGCGGACCGCCGAAATGCGCTTCGCCACCACGGTGTTACCGGCGCGCATCACCGTGGTGAAATAGGGCAGCACCACTTCGCGGCTCCCGCGCGGGTCGCGCCGCGTGGCGCGCACATCGAAATTGGTCGTCGACACGACCTCGGCACCCTGATCGCTGCAGCTCGTCCGCAGATTGGTGACCGACGCCTCGATATCGATCGCAAACGCCGCACGGCTTTGCGGCGGCGCGAACAGCGTGATGTCACCGGTGCTGGCGGGGATCGCAACCGCCGGACATGCGCTGCGCGTGATGGCGATACCCCCGGTCTCGTCGATATCGCCGTTGCGCGCGCAGCCCCCCAGCGCGAGCATGACGGCGGTGGCGACGAGCAGGCGAGCGCGCACAGGCATTTCCTTGTGACCCCAAATATGGCGTCGTCATAGGAACCGGCTTTGCGCCATGCAAGCAATCGCGTTAGAGGCGCAGCCATGAACCCTAGCCACTCGAAACCGCCGCTCAAGCTGCTGATCGCCGCGCCGCGCGGATTTTGTGCGGGCGTCGACCGAGCCATCCATATCGTCGAACTCGCCCTCGAAAAGCACGGCCAACCCGTCTTCGTTCGTCACGAAATCGTGCATAACCGTTACGTCGTCGACACGTTGCGGGCCAAGGGCGCGGTATTCGTCGAGGAGCTCGACGAGGTTCCCGACGGTGCGCCCGTAGTGTTTTCGGCGCATGGCGTTCCCAAAAGCGTTCCGGCGGCCGCGGAGGCGCGCGGCCTCGCCTATCTCGATGCGACATGCCCGCTCGTTTCGAAGGTGCACCGCCAAGCCGAGCGCTTGGTCGAGCAGGGGCGACACATCATCTTCATCGGTCACCGCGGGCATCCCGAGGTGATCGGCACCTTTGGTCAGGTGGCCGATGGCGCGATGACGCTCGTCGAAACGCTTGCCGACGTCGCCACGCTCATGCCTGCCGATCCGAGCGCGCTCGGCTTCCTGACGCAAACGACGTTGTCGGTCGACGATACCGCGGAGATCGTCGCGGCGCTGCGCACACGCTTTCCCTCGATCAGCGGACCGCGCGGCGAGGACATTTGTTACGCGACGTCGAACCGGCAGGAGTCGGTGAAGGCGATCGTTCCGCACGTCGAAAAGATGATCGTCATCGGCGCGCCCAACTCGTCGAACTCGCAACGATTGGCCGAAGTCGCGCGGCGTTCCGGCGTGCCGTCGCAGCTGATCCAGCGTGCCGACGAAGTCGATTTCAGCTGGCTTGGCGGCATCAGCACGCTTGGTATCACCGCGGGCGCCTCGGCGCCGGAAGTGTTGGTGCGCGAACTTGTCGCGCATCTTGCGACGCGCTTCGACGTCACCGAAGAGCAAGTGACGACCGCGGTCGAGACGATGTCGTTCAAGCTGCCGCGCGGGCTTGCGGCCTGAGTGGCGGTATACACGCCGGTCAGTGCCGAAGCGATGACCAAGCTGCTGGCGCGGTACGATGTCGGCGAATTGGTGTCGGCCAAGGGCATTGCCGAGGGCGTCGAAAACAGCAATTTCCTCATCGACACTACCGTCGATCGCTTCATCCTCACGCTTTACGAACGACGCGTGGACGCGGGCGACCTGCCGTTCTTTCTCGCACTGCTCGACCATCTCGCCGATCGCGGACTGCCGGTCCCACGCGCGATCCGCGATGCGCACGGCACACAGATGCAACACGTCGCGGGACGCCCGGCCTGCCTGATCGAGTTCCTCCCCGGCGTATCGGTGACGACCCCGACCGTCGCGCAGGCGCGCGCCACTGGTGAAGCGCTTGGCGCGATGCATGTCGCACTTGCCGATTTCCCGCACGACCGTGCGAACACGCTCGCCATCGCCGACTGGCACGTGCTCGCTGCGCGGTGCG
>JAYTAR010000441.1:0-2773 GCA_043737455.1 Sphingomonadales bacterium
CCCTTCGAACAAGCGCCCGAGCGGAAGATCGGCGCGCCCGGTCGCGTAGAGCAGTTGCAGCAGGCGCAGCAGCGCGGCCGCGTCCACCGGATCACCGAACCCGTCCATCATCGCGGCGCGCTCGGCGATCGCGGCGCGCATCGTCATGCTCGTCATGCCGCGCACGCGATCGTCGGAAAAAGCTGGTCGAGCGCAACCTCGGCTTCCCCGAGACCGACGATGCGCTCGCCGCCGGGGAGCGCGGGCACGATCCGCATCGCGAAGCTTTCGGCATTGCTTGCCGCGCGCCACACGCGCTCGACCTCAGCCACGGGCAGACCAAGTCGATCGGCGAGCGGCGCTCGTGCCGCCGAGTCACCGCCAGCGAAAATTGCGCGCGCGTGTGCATGGTGGCGGTAGCGCCAGGCGACGTCGGCGGGGTGCGCGACCTCGATCGCCGCCGCCCCTTCGCGCTTCACCCGCGCCAGATGTTCGGCCAGCCCGCCGATCGCGCGGCCACGCAAGCGCGACGACGTCGTCACGACGACGGCGGCATCGCGCCGCACGCGCAGGCCGGCGGCATGCGCGCGATCGACGAAGTCGGCGTCCTCGGCCGAGGGGCGGGGAGCAAAGCCATCGAGAGCGACATAGGTTTCAGCCGAGCACGCCAGGCTCGCGCCGCTGGTATAATGATGCGTCACGCGTGCCTCCCAGGCAACGGGATCGAGCATCCGTCGCAACGCGAACAGCCGGTCGAGATAGGTTTCTAGCCGCTGCTGTGCAGCAAAGCCGCGCGCGTCGCGCACGATACGTCCGGCGACGACATCGGCATGCTCCAGCGCGACGAGCGTGGCGGCGAGCCAGCCGGGCGCAGGCACCGAATCGGCATCGGTCGTCAGGATCGCTGTTGCCGCACTGCTCGCCGATCGTAACGCGAGTGCGCCAGCACGCCGCCGAGCGAGCCCCGCATTCGCGGTCGACCCCGCCGCTACCTTCTCGCTCACCAGGTCGAGCCCAAGCGTGTGCGCGGCCCGTGCTGCCACAGTCTCGCTGCCGTCGGTACAGGCATCGAACAGCAACGCGACCTTGAACTGCGATCGATCGACGTCCCGCTGCTCGGCGAGCGCTTCCAGCAAGCGCCCGACCCGTTGCGCTTCGTTGCGCACCGGCACCGCCACGATCATCCGCCTCGGCTGCCTAGTCATCCCTACCGCCGACTTCACTGAAAGCCGCCCGTCACCAAGAGAAGTGCCGCGCTCACTGCCTGCCCATGCATCGACGTTGGCAAGTGCTGGGCCTTTCAAAAGCTGCGCCAGCGGGTGGCTGTTGCGGCGTCGGTCGCGTCCTGTAACGCCACCAGCGCGGACGCGCAATTTCGCGTGATCGGGTTGACAATTTCCGCACACAACATTCGCGATCAGATGAAGACAGTGTGTACGACAATCGAGGGTATCGACGATGCAGGATTTGACCATGAGCGACTATGAAACGCGGCTTTTCATCGACGGCGACTTTCGTTCGGCGTTGAACGGTGCCACCTTTGCCGTCGACAATCCCGCAACCGAAGAGCAGATCGCCGAAGTCGCCGACGGTGGTGTCGCCGATGCCGCTGCAGCGATGGACGCAGCGGCGGCGGCGCAGCCGGGTTGGGCGGCGCGAAGCCCTCGCGACCGCGCCGACATTCTGCGCCGCGTCTATGACATGCTGATCGCACAGGAAGACCGGTTCGCGCGGCTGATCACGCTTGAGAACGGCAAATCGCTGACCGATGCGCGCGCCGAGCTGCGCTACGCAGCTGAATTCTTCCGCTGGTTTTCGGAAGAGGCGGTACGCAATCTCGGACAGATGTCGACCGCACCCGCATCGGGCGCGCGCATTCTGGTGCAACACAAGCCCGCCGGGGTCGCGGTACTTGTCACGCCATGGAATTTTCCCGCAGCGATGGGGACTCGCAAGATCGCGCCCGCGCTTGCGGCGGGCTGCACCTGCGTCCTGAAGCCCGCCGCCGAAACGCCGCTGACCATGCTCGCGCTCGCCGAGGTCATGGCAGCGGCGGGGGTGCCTGCGGGGGTCGTCAACATCGTCACGACCAGCCGCGCCGCCGATGTCGTCGACGCCTGGCTGGCCGATCCTCGCGCGCGCGTCGTCTCGTTCACCGGCTCGACCGCCGTCGGCAAGCATTTGTTGCGTGCAGCCGCAGACGGCGTCGTCAATCCGCGCATGGAGCTCGGTGGGAATGCGCCCTTCATCGTCTTTGCCGATGCCGATCTGGATGCCGCCGTCGAAGGCGCGATGATCGCCAAGATGCGCAACATGGGCGAAGCGTGCACCGCGGCGAACCGCTTCTATGTTCACGCCGACGTGCATGACGCCTTTGCTGAACGCTTCACCGCCGCGATGGCGGCACTGCGGGTCGGAAACGGCCTCGACGAGGGGGTGGCGGTCGGCCCGCTTGTCTCCGCGCGCGCGCTCGAAAAGGTCGAGGGGTTCGTCGACGATGCTCTTGCGCGCGGGGCACGTGCCTTGACCGGCGGACGACGTCTCGCGACCGAACGCGGGTTCTTTTACGAACCAACCGTCCTGGTCGATGTGCCCGACGACGCCGAATGCCTCGCCGAGGAAATCTTCGGGCCCGTCGCGCCGATCCAGCGTTTCACCGATGAGGACAAGGTGATCGCGCGTGCCAACGCGACCCATTATGGCCTCGCTGCCTATCTCTTCACCGCAGACCTGCGGCGCGGACTGCGTGTCTCCGAACGGCTCGACTTCGGCATGATCGGGCTCAATCGCGGGC
>JAYTAR010000442.1:0-2755 GCA_043737455.1 Sphingomonadales bacterium
AACCCGCGACCGAGGACGCGCATCAGCGCGCCTATCTGGCGGCGCATGGCCGCGCGCTGCTCGCCGATGTCGCGCGCCGCGAAGCTGGGGGTCCACGCGTCGTCGCGACGAACGAGCGATGGCTGGCGATCGTGCCCTATTGGGCGAGCTGGCCGTTCGAGACTTTGCTGCTGCCGCGCTTCGCAGTCCAGCGGCTGCCCGAGCTCGCCCCCGCCGACCGTGACGCGCTTGCCGACATCGTCGCGCAGCTGACGACACGCTACGACAATTTGTTCGAGACGCGCTTTCCCTATTCGATGGGCTGGCATGGTGCGCCGTTCGATGTCGGCAATGGGAGCGATGATTCCGCGCATTGGCAGCTTCACGCACATTTCTACCCGCCGCTGCTGCGCTCGGCGACGGTGCGCAAGTTCATGGTCGGGTTCGAGATGCTGGCCGAGGCGCAGCGCGACCTGACCCCCGAAGCCGCAGCGGCACGCCTGCGCGCGGTCAGCGACATTCACTTCACGAAGCGCACGGTGATGCGATGACATCGCCGCGCGCGCGCGCCGCCGATGCTTTTCGTGCGCGCTGGGGGGTAGAACCCGACACGCTCGTTCGTGCGCCGGGTCGCGTCAATTTGATCGGCGAACATACCGACTATAACGACGGGTTCGTCCTGCCCTGCGCGATCGATCTGGGCACGGTCGTCGCCGCAGGGCGCGGCGGCGGTGCGTTCGTCGAAACGATCGCGGTCGATCAGGCGAGCGAGTGCGACCGGTTCGCACTCGACGCCCCGATCATAAGCGTTGGCGGCTGGCGCGACTATGGGCGCGGCATGGCGGCGATGCTCGGGCAGCGCACGTTGGTCGGCGCGCGTCTGGCGATCGCGAGCGACGTGCCGCCGGGCGCGGGGCTGTCGTCGTCGGCCGCGCTCGAGATCGCGGTCGGGCGCGCGCTGCTCGAAATCGCCGGGCAGACGATCGCGACCGACGCGCTGGCGATCGCGGCACGACGCGCCGAGAACGAGTTCGTCGGCGCGGCGTGCGGCATCATGGACCAATTGATCTCTGCACGCGGCGTGGCGGGGCATGCGCTGCTCATCGACTGCCGCTCACTGGCCTGCCGGGCGGTGGCGATGCCTGGCGACACGGCGATCGTCGTCGTCCATTCGGGGGTGCGGCACACGCATGTCGGGGGCGAGTATAATGCGCGAAGGGCGCAGTGCGCGGCGGCTGCGCGCCATTACGGCGTCGCAGCACTACGCGACCTCGACCTTGCGACGCTCGAGGCCGGTGCGCACGCGCTCGATCCGCTAATCTATCACCGCGCGCGCCACGTCGTGACCGAGAATGCGCGCACGCTGGCGGCGAGCAGCGCGCTGGCGACGGGCAACTTGCGGACGATGGGCGCGCTGATGGCAGCGTCGCACGCGTCGATGCGCGACGATTTCGCGATCACGGTACCTGCGATCGACGCGCTGGTCGCGATCGCCGACGATGTGCTTGGCGGACAGGGCGGCGCACGCATGACCGGCGGTGGCTTTGGCGGCTGCATCGTCGCACTTGCTCCGCGCGTCGCGGTCGGCGCGCTGACCGATGCAGTTCGGACGCGTTACCGGACGCCGGACGGCGACGCCCCCGAGATCTACGTTTGTGCAGCGTCGGCAGGTGTCGCGGTCATCAGCTAGCCGATCCGTAAAGACCGTCGAGCCGCGCGCCATAGGCTTCACGGATCTTGTGCCGCCGAATCGACGTCTTGGGCGTCAGCATCTCGTTGTCGATCGTAAAGGCATCGGCGGTCAGGCAGACGCGACGAATCTTCTCGATGACCGAGAGATCGGCGTTGACGCGGTCCACCGCCATCATCACCGCGCGCTGGACCGCCGGATTGTCGGTCAACCGCGCGATGTCGGGCGCTTCATTGTTCGCGACCGCCCATTCCATCAGCCACTCGGGATCGGGCACGACCAGCCCGACGAGGTGCGGACGCTTGTCACCGACGACCATCGCCTGCAGGATCTCGGGCTGCAGCGTCAGCATGCTCTCGATCTTTTGCGGGCTGACGTTGTCGCCCTTGTCATTGACGATCAGGTCCTTCTTGCGATCGGTGATCACGATGCGCCCGCGTTCGTCGATATGCCCGACATCGCCAGTATGGAGCCAGGTGCCTGCGCCGGGCTCCGACCCGGTGCTTGCGCCGGGCTCCGACCCGGTGTCGACCAGCACGCGCGCGGTTTCCGCCTCGTTGCGCCAATAGCCGTGCATGACGAGCTCGCCGCGCACGAGGATCTCGCCATCGTCGGCGAAGCGCACCTCGGTATCCTTCATCGGCGGCCCGACGGTGTCCATCTTCAGCCCTGCCTTGGGACGATTGCACGAAATCACGGGCCCCGCCTCGGTCTGGCCATAGCCCTGGAGCAACGTGATGCCGAGCGCATGAAAGAACGTGCCGATTTCGGGATTGAGCGGCGCGCCGCCCGATACCAGCGCCTTGATCCGCCCGCCGAACTTGGCCTGCACCTTGGGTCGCAGCGTCTTGTCGAGGAACAGGTCGACGGGCTTGTCCCAGAAGCGCGACTTGCCCGCGAGTTCTTTTGCGCCCAGCGCCAAGGCGCGTCTGAGCAACGCGGGCGCGATGCCGCCCTGTTTCTCGATCGTCTTGACCAAGCGCGCGCGCAGCACCTCGAACAGGCGCGGGACGACGACCATGATCGTCGGGCGCACCTCCTCCATGTTCGCCGCGAGCTTTTCGAGCCCCTCGCTATAGTAAATCT
>JAYTAR010000443.1:0-16790 GCA_043737455.1 Sphingomonadales bacterium
GCGAATTTTGATTCGTTCGTGCGACCCGTGTAGCACTGCCGGCATGATGAAACCGGTTCGCTGATGATCAAGGCAGCGCGGCACGACTGCATCCTCGCCGAATTGGCGCGACGCGGTGCGATCAGCGTTCAGGAACTGGCGACGATGCTCGGCACGTCGTCGGCGACGATCCGCCGCGACATCGTCGAACTCGATGCCATCGCCGCGCTGTTGCGCACGCACGGCGGCGCCGCATTGCGCGACCGGCATCAGGAAGTGCCTTACGACGCCAAGATCATGGCGTATCTGCCCGAAAAGCGCCGGATCGGTGCCTATGCGGCGACGCGGATCAGGCCGGGCACAACCGTCGGCTGCGGCGGCGGCACGACGGTCATGCAGATGATCGCCTCGATCAAGCGGCTGCAGCTGCATGTCGTGACGACCGCCGTCAACGTGGCGCTCGAATTGCGCGACGCGCCCGATATTAGCGTGATGCTAACGGGCGGGCTGATGCGGGCGCGTACCGCCGAAACGGTCGGGCATGTCTGCGAGCGCACGCTGCGCGACATCAACCTCGATCTCGCCATCATCGGCGCCGACGGCATCCACAGCGAGCTTGGTTTCACCACCTATGATGGCGAGGAGGCGTATACTAACCGCGTGCTGATCGACCGCGCGCGGGAGGTGTGGATCGTCGCCGATCATTCCAAGCTCGGCCAGGTGAGGCCGGCGATCATTCACGATATCGCGGTCGCTAGCCTGCTGGTCACCGACAGCAGCGCGTCGCCCGAGCAGGTCGATGCAATTCGGCAGAAGGGTACAGAGGTGGTGTGTGTTTGACTTGAGACGCGTTCAGGCCCCAAACGCGAGGACCTGATCACGGCTCGCGACACCGCCGGTGCCGCCGATTGCCGATACCGTCAGCGCACCGCAGGCATTGCCGAACGCCAGCCGCGCCGCGACCGGCTCGCCGCCGAACATTGCCGCCAGATAGCCGGCGTTAAAGGCATCGCCGGCCCCGGTGGTGTCAATCGGCTTCACCGAATAGCCGACGTGTTCGGCCAGCCCCTCCGCGCCGATCGCGACCGCACCGCGGGCACCGCGCTTGAGCACCACCGTTTCGACGCCTAATGCGCGCAGCGCAGCACCGCCAACGGCCGGGTCGGCCGTTCCCGTCAACTTCTCAAATTCGACCTCGTTGGGGAAAAAGTAGCTGGTCCGCGCCAGCACCGCGCGCAGATCCTCGCTCAGCCAGCGTTCGTCGGGGTCCCAGCCGGTATCGAGTGAGGTCGACAGCCCGAGCCGCCGCGCCGTCGCGAACAGGTCGGCGAGCACGAGCCTGAGGCCGGTCTGAAGGAAATACGATCCGACGTGCAGATGGCGTGACGCGCGGAGGATGTCGGGCGTAATTGCCAGCGCCGGGTTCAACGTCATCGTACCCTTGGCGGTGAGCAGAAGCCGGTCGTGCGGATAGGGCAGGCACACCGTCAGGCCGGTCGGGACGTCGGGCACGACCGTGACCATAGCGGTGTCGACCCCCGCCTCGTCGAGCGCGGCGCGGCAGAACCTGCCATGGTCGTCGTCGCCCACGCAGGCGCTCATCGCGGTGTTCAGGCCCAGCCGCTGCATCAGCACGCAGGTGATCGCGGTCGAACTGCCGAGCGTCAGGTGATGGCGCTCAAACTCTTGCTCGACGCCTAAGTACGGTGCGTCGGCCGTGATCCCCGCGAGGATGAAATCGGGGTTGAGTTCGCCAACCGCAAGGACATCGAACCGCTTCACGCCGGGACTGCCAGCCTCACAACCTTGCTCAGATTGGTCGGCGCGTCGGGGTCCTGACCGAGTCGCAGCGAGGTATGATACGCGACAAGCTGCGTCGGCAGCAGCGTAACCACCGTCGCTGCGCTTTCGGTCAACCCGGTCGCCGCCGGGATCGCCAGATCGGCCACTCCGTTATAGCCTTCGGCTCCGGGGCCAACGACGAGCAAGGTGACGCCGAGCGCCTTCAGGTCGTGCGCCAGCGCGAGGCCATGGCTGGCATCGGGCAGCGCGAAAAGAGTCACCAGCGTCCGGTCGTCGGCGGTCGCCTTGGGGCCGTGGCGATACTCGAGCGTATGATAGGCCTCGCTCGTCGACAGCGACATTTCCTGAACCTTGAGGCTGGCCTCGAGCGCAGCCGGATAGCTCGACGACGAGGCCAGCACGACGAACCGGTTGAACGAGCGCCGGTTGACTAGCTGGTGAAGATCGTCGTCGCTGGCTTCGATGACCGCCTGCCCCGCCTGCGGCAGCGTCTGCAGCCTGGCGCGGTCCTCGGTCGTGCCGAACAGATATTGCACCGCGATCAGCATTGACGTGAACGACCGCAGCATGACCAGCCCTTCTTCATGTCCCTCGCGGATGTGAAAACCGATATCGGCGAGCTCGAGCAGCCGCGACCCGGCGGTGCAGCTGACGCCGAGGACGGTGCCGCCGACTTCCTGCATCGCCTCGACTGCCCACAGCAGCTCGGTCGACTCGCCCGAGCGCGAGAAAGCGATCACCAGCCGCCGCACCCCCGGCGCGGCCTCACGCTCGTGCCGGTCGAGGATCACTTCGCACGATGGGACCGCGCGCGCCGCGATCGGATGCCGACGCCGGACCCAGTCGACCGCTGCCAGTGCCAGATAATAGGAGCTGCCCGAGCCGAGCATGACGACCTCGTCGAAGTCGGCCAGCGCCACTGCCGGCAGTTGCGCAGGCCGGTCGAGTCGCGCCAGCAATGCCTGCCAGGCGTCGGGTTGGGAAATCAGTTCGCTCCACGTCGTCGCACCAGTCATGTGTCGGCCCCTGAAGTCATGGCAATAGGATTGATCGCGTCGGCGGGCAGCCGTCCGGCAAGCACCGCCAGCGCGTTATTAACCGCGCGGACGGCGGCATTCACCTTCGATGATGCCGCCAGCCCGGCCTGATGCGGCGTCAGCACCACATTGGGCAGCGCGAACAACGGGCTGGCGTGAAGCGGTTCCGTTTCGAACACGTCGAGACCGGCCCCGGCAATGGTGCCGCGCGCCAGCGCCTCGAACAGCGCGGCTTCGTCGATCAGCTCGCCACGCGCGATGTTAACGAGATAGGCGTGGGGCTGCATCAATGACAGCTCGCGTGCGCCGATCATGTGGCGGGTTTCAGTGCTCAGCGAAGTGTACAGGCTGACGACATCGGCGCGTCTTAGCGCCTCGTCCTTGCCGACATACTCGATGCCATGTTCGCGTCCGAAGTCGGCATCGGGGGTACGCGTGTGGACCAGGATCCGCGCGCCAAACGCCGCCGCCCGGCGCACCGCCGCCTTGCCGATCATGCCAAGCCCGAACACCGCGAGCGTCGCGCCATAGAGATCAAGGCTCGATTGCGTGTCCGCGGCCCAGCGTCCCTGCCGGATCGCAATGTCGCCAGTGCGGATTTGCCGGGTCACAGCCAGCATCAGTCCGATCGAAAACTCGGCGCATTGCTCGGCGTTGACCCCCTTGACGCTGGTCACGACGATGCCGCGCTGAGTTGCCGCCGCGAGATCGACGTTGTCCGAGCCCGAGGTGTGGAGCGCGATCACCCTCGTTCGCGGGGCGAGCGCCAGCGCATCGTCGCCGACGTCCATGACCCGCCCCATGACGATCGCGTCGGCCCCCGCAAGGTCGCCAAGGTTGCGGCTGACGATGTCGGGAAACTCAATCAACCCCTCGACGAATTCGACCGCATGACCCGACGCCGTCAGCGCCGTCACAGCCGTGGTCAGGTCGTGTAGGCTGTCGGATACAACAAGAATCTTCCGCCGCTCGACCGACGCAGGGGGTTGATCGGCGTTCCCGGCCATCGATGTCATCCGACCTCGACCCTGACGCCGCGCGCATCGAAATAATGCTGTTGTGCGGTGATTGGGGCGACGCGGATCGCCGACCCTGGTTTTGCCGACAAGCGTGCCCGAGTTGCGATCGTGATCGGACGGCCGGCAACTTCGGCGGCCACCATTGTTTCGGGCCCGGTCGGCTCATAGCCGATCAGCCGTGCTTCGACCCCTTCGGTCGGCGCATCGATGATATCGATATGATCGGGCCGAATGCCAAGGGTCAGCGGCCCGCTTATGCTCGCGCCGATCGCTGGCGGCAGGTTTAGCGTCGAGCCATCGGCCAGCACGAACCGACCGTCGCGTACGATTCCGTCGATCAGGTTCATTGCCGGTGAACCGATGAAGGTTGCAACGAAGATGTTCGCAGGCCGGTCGTAGAGTTCGAGCGGGGTGCCAACCTGTTCGATCCTGCCGTCGCGCAGCACGATGATGCGGTCGGCCATCGTCATCGCTTCGATCTGGTCGTGCGTGACATAAATCGACGTGACGCCCTGCTGGCGGTGGAGCTGACGCAGCTCGGCGCGGACCTGGACGCGCAGCTTTGCATCGAGGTTCGACAGCGGCTCGTCGAACAAGAAAACTTGCGGCGACCGCACGATCGCTCGTCCGGTCGCGACGCGCTGGCGCTGGCCGCCCGACAGCTGACGTGGATAACGCCCGAGCAACTCGGTGAGGTTGAGCGACGCTGCGGTTTCGGTAACGCGCCGCTCGATCTCAGCCTTGTCGAGCTTCTGCATCCTGAGCGAAAAGCCCATATTTTCGGCAACAGTCATATGCGGGTAGAGCGCGTAATTCTGGAACACCATCGCGATGTCGCGCGACTTGGCGGGAACCTCGTTAACGCGGCGTCCGCCGATCTCGATCTCCCCGCCTGACACCTCTTCGAGGCCGGCGATAAGCCGGATCAAGGTCGATTTGCCGCAACCCGAGGGGCCAACCAGCGCGACGAACTCGCCATGTGCGATTTCGATCGAAATGCCTCTTATAACTTCGACGGCAGCGAAGTTCTTGGTCAGGTTGCGCAGGCTGACGGTTGCCATCGATTATCGCTTCCGCTGGGCCACAGTATGATCGCCGCAGGCGTCGGCGTAGGGCGCAAACGCCTTTTGTACCGTCGCGATGCACAGGTCGGTCGCCTTCGGCGCAAAACGACCGTCCGCGACCGCGGGCCAGTGCTGCGGGAAATGCTGGCTGACAAGCGGCAGCGGCAGGGCGTTCGCGTCGAGGAAGTCGAACAGACAGGCAATTGCCTGCGCGACCGCCGGATCGGTCCAATAATAACGTACGCGGTCGGAAAAGCTGAAATGGCGCAGATACGCCTGTTGTTGCGTATTCCCGCCATAATGACTGACCCAGTGTGCGGGGTTGCGCATCATTGCACGCTCGAGCGTTGCACGCACCGCAAAGGTCGGTTGCCAGCCGGGCAGCTCACGCGCGAGCGCATCGAGTGCATAGATCGCCTCGCGCAGTGCGAAGGTTGCCGCCGGTCCGACCTTGAGGATCGCGAAATGCTGCTCGATCAGCCGCGCATAGCTGGCCGGCGTCTGATAATCGGTCGAGTGCGCTTCGAAAACGGCATCACCGAGCGTCAGGACACATTCGGCAAGCCCGACGGCGGCATCAGGCGCGAAATGCACGATGGCGTCGTTGCCGAAATCGAGACCGGGCTGAACGACGACTCCGACGACACGCGAGAAAGCTTCGCGAAGGCCGTGCCGTTCGAACGCAACACGGTGCGCGCCCCACGTTTCGTGCACGGCTGCGGGACGGGTGGGCTCGATCTCATGGCCTTCGCCCATGCCGCCCGGTGCCGGGACTTCGGTACCGACGATATAGACTGGCGCCGCCGGTGGCGGTGCCGCTGCCTCTGCGGCAAACGCCAAGCGGGCAGCGCGTTCGGCGATGACCATATCGGTCAGCGCGACCGGATCGTCCGCGCATGCCATCGAACAGTCGAGATGCAATTTGCCGAAGCCGGCGGCGGCATAGGCCTCGACCATTGTGATTGCGCGATCCATCGCTTCGGTGGCGGGCAGGCTGCGCCACGGTTGCGGGCCCAGATGATCGCCCCCGAGCACGAGATCGTCGGTCGGCAGGCCGACTTCGGCCGCCATGTTCGCGACCATTCCGGCGAACGCAGCGGGGGTCATGCCGGTATAGCCGCCGTCCTGGTTGACCTGATTACAGGTCGCTTCGACGACCGCGACCTGCCCACGGTCACGCGCGAGTTCGAGCGCGGCGCGGATCACCAGCGGATGCGCGCTGCACACCGCATAGACCCCGACCATGGCACCATCGCGATTACGCCGGAAAATATCGGTCAGCCGGGAATTGCTATCGCCCAACGCCATGCCGCATCCTTTCACAGACCTTAGAAGCATTGCGCGGAACGCACAATCGTAAACACGTGACTGTTCACATTTGCCCATTCCATTTTTAAGCTTTAGCGAACCGTCGGCGTCGTGAGGATTTCGAAGATGCGCAAGCGTGGGGCGGCCATCATCGGACCGGGCAATATCGGCACGGACCTGATGTTCAAGATCGAACGTATGTCCTCGACGCTCGAACTGATTGCAATGGCGGGTGTCGATGCGTCGTCGGAGGGTCTGACGCGCGCGCGCGCGCTAGGGAAGGCGATCACGAGCAACGGCGTCGAAGGGCTGGTTGCGCTCGACGAGTTCAGCGCGATCGATGTCGTGTTTGATGCTACCAGCGCAGCCGCGCATGTCCGCAACGACGCCGTGCTGGCGTCGTACGGCAAGCGCGTCGTCGACTTGACCCCGGCAGCGCTTGGGCCGTTCGTGGTGCCGCCGGTCAATCTCGCGACGGTCGCACACGCGCGCAATCTCAACATGGTGACGTGCGGCGGGCAGGCGACCATTCCAATCGTCGCCGCGATCAATGCCGTGGCCAAGGTCCATTACGCCGAAATCATCGCGTCGATCGCCTCGCGTTCGGCCGGACCCGGCACCCGCGCCAACATCGACGAGTTCACCGAGACCACGGCGACTGCGATTGAGCAGGTCGGCGGCGCGACGCGGGGGAAGGCGATCATCATTCTCAACCCGGCGGAGCCGCCGATGATCATGCGCGATACCATCTTCTGCCTGTGCGACGATGCCGATACCGTCGCGATCGCTGCGTCGGTCGAGGCAATGGTGCAAACCGTGCAAGGCTATGTGCCGGGGTACCGACTGAAGCAGAAGGTGCAGTTCGAATCGATCGGCAACAATGCACCGCTCGAGATACCCGGCATGGAGCGTCCGCTGACCGGCCTCAAAGTATCGGTGTTTCTCGAAGTCGAGGGAGCCGGACATTATTTGCCGCCCTATGCGGGCAACCTCGACATCATGACATCGGCGGCACTGCGGGTCGGCGAGCAGCTTGCCGCGGTCGAAACGGTTGCGGGATAGACGATGGATCAGCCGAGACGCCTCTATATCCAGGACGTGACGCTGCGCGATGGGATGCACGCCATCCGCCACCGCTACGATCTCGGCATGGTCCGCGAAATCGCCGAAGCGCTCGACCAGGCCGGCGTCGATGCCATCGAGATCGCCCATGGCGACGGGTTGTCCGGCTCGTCGTTCAACTATGGGTTCGGTCGCCAGACCGACTGGCAGTGGATCGAAACCGTTGCCAAGGCTTGCCGACGCGCGCGCGTGACGACGCTGCTGCTCCCCGGCATCGGCACGGTGCACGACCTGAAACGTGCGCGCGACCTTGGCGTCGAGTCGGTGCGGGTCGCGACGCACTGTACCGAGGCCGATGTGTCGGCGCAGCATATCGCCGCCGCGCGCGAGCTTGGCATGGACGTCTCCGGCTTCCTGATGATGAGCCACATGAATGCTCCCGACGCACTGGCGCGGCAGGCGCAGCTCATGGAAAGTTACGGGGCGCACTGTGTCTACGTCACCGACAGTGGCGGGGCGTTGCGGATGAACGGCGTGCGCGATCGGGTACGCGCCTATCGCGGGCTGCTCGCGTCCGAAACCCAAATCGGCGTCCATGCGCACGAAAACCTGTCGCTATCGGTGGCCAATTCGATCGTCGCAGCAGAGGAAGGTGCGGTTCGCATCGACGCCTCGCTGGCGGGGATGGGCGCAGGGGCGGGCAATACCCCGATCGAGGCCTTCATCGCGGCGATTGCGGGGAGCGGGTTCTCGCACGGCTGCGACTTGTTCGCACTAATGGACATCGCCGAGAATCTGGTGCGCCCGCTGCAAGACCGGCCGGTGCGGGTCGATCGCGAGACGCTATCACTCGGCTATGCGGGGGTTTATTCGAGCTTCCTGCGTCACGCGGAGAAGGCGGCGGTCGACTTCGGGCTGGATACCCGCTCGATCCTCGTCGAACTCGGTCGGCGCGGCATGGTAGGCGGCCAGGAAGACATGATCGTCGACGTCGCGCTCGATCTGGTTGCGGCGGCAAATGCGGCTTCGAACGCTTAGGCAAGGTTCGAGTGCGCAGGTTCCTGCAACGCCTGGATGCGAAAATTTGAGAAGAGATAGCGATAGTCGGCCTCGCGCAGCAGCCGGTCGGCATCGGCATTGACGCCGAGCGCGGCCCCGCGAAGCCAGCAGAAACAATCGACTTCGACGCCGAGTTCGCGCGCCATCGCTGCCTTCGCCGTGACGATCTCGTCGTGGAGCACATCGAGCGGCGTGTCCGGTCGCAATTCAAAATGGGTTCGCGAATGACAGGCGAAAACGTGACCGCGCGCGCTGATGTCGCGCGCTTCATCCCAGCTGAGCGCAACACGTTCGCCGGGATATTCGTCGTGTTTCGGCAGGTGCAGGACGTGTGCGGACGCATAGGCACGCTGGTTGTCGGCAGGAACGTCGAGAAAAGCCGGGGGCACGAACAGCCAGGCGGCGAACCCATATTCCTCGAGGACCGGCAGCATCACGTCGTAATGGTCGCGAAAGCCCTCGAACAGCACAGGCATCAATCCAGGCCGGTCGCCTGCCCAGCTGCCGTTGACAGCCGACGCCAGATTGGCGTTCGTGATCGGTTCGAATCGAAGTGCATATTCGGCGATCTGCCGACGATATTCGGCCTCGCAATAACGCGGCGTCGCGTGGAAATTGACGACGCGGACGGCGCGAGATCGGGCAAGCCCCGCGGTGATCTGAGCCAAGTCGTCCATCATTCCGGCAGCAGGTGCAGCGTGGCGATCTTGCTAAATGGCGTCGGCTCACCGTCGAAAAAGTGGCGGTCGGCAAGCAATTCTAAGAGTTGGCCGATCCCGGCAATCGTCATCGGCGAGCTACCTGCCGACATGGCGGAGGCAAGTGCGGCAAAGTAAATCGCTAGCGGGTCGGGAACGCCGGGCATCGCCGACGCCGGGTTCGCGCCTGGGCACGCCTCGCCGATCAGGAATGTCGGCACGCCAATGACGGGATAATCGCGTTCGCCGAGTGCCGCAATTTCGGCGAACACAGCGTCTCGCTCGTAGCCTATCTCTCTGTTCGCCATGTCAGCGTCCGCCGCTGACATTGACGGTCGTGCCGCAGCAATAGGATGCCCCGTCGGACAGCAACCACGCGATCACGCTCGCGACCTCATCGGCTGTCCCGGCGCGCTGGATAGGAACCGACGCCACAAGATTGCCGATGCGATCGGTGCCGCTGCTGGCGTGGATGTCGGTTGCGATCAGCCCGGGCCGCACCCCGTTGACGCGGATGCCGTCGCCCGCGACCTCCTTGGCAAGTCCGATTGTCAGCGAATCGACTCCGCCCTTGGCCGCGGCGTAATCGGTGAATTCGTGCGCGGCACCCAGCACTGCCGCCATCGACGAGACGTTGACGATTGCGCCACCGGCCCCGCCGCGGGAACGCGCCATTCGCCGAACGGCTTCGCGAGCGCACAGGAACACGCCGGTCAGGTTCGTCGCGATTGTCGAGTTCCAGCGATCAAGGTCCATGTCGCCCAGCCTTGATGCGGGCGCAAGGATGCCGGCATTGTTGACCAGCCCGGAAACCCGACCGAACGCCTGTTCGGCGGTGTCGAACAGCCGGTACACGTCGGCTTCCAGCGCAACGTCGCATCCGACCGCAATGGCGGTGCCACCACGCTCGCGGATTTCATCGACAAGCACCGATGCGGCATCAGCGCGCTGGCGATAGTTAACGCACACCGCCCAACCCTGTTGCGCGAGCATCCGTGCCGTAGCGGCCCCGATGCCGCGCGATCCGCCGGTGACGATGACGCCGCCGGTCACGTTACAGCTTAAATCGGATCCCGGCGCGGATCGTCCGTCCGATACGATCGTATCCGATCGTGTACTGACCTGTGAAAAAGGCGATATCGACCTGGCCCGGCACGAATGGTGGGGCCTGGTTGAACGCATTGTCGACCGCGACAAAGACAGCGGTCTCGTTGCGTTCGAATGGCTTGTAGCTCAACGCCAGATCGAACAGCGAGTTCGACGCCACGCGATTGCGTTCGATCGTCCGCACATTGTTCGCCGGGCAGGCTGATGCACACTCCGTAAAGCTGTTGTCGATGACGTTGGGACCGACGTAGCGCCAGCTGACCGACGCGTTCCAACGGCTGCTTTCATAGCCAAGCCTGACGGTCGAACGGAACTTAGGCGCAGACGGTCCCGAGTTGATAATTCCACCGAAATTGCCAACGACGCCTGCGCCCTGCGAAACGCCTGTGATATCCTCGTTCTTAAGCGAAATCACGTAATTGCCGTATGCGCGCAGCGTCAGCGCAGCGTCCGAATTGGCCAGCGGTATCCGGTACGCCAGCTCGATATCGATGCCCTCGGCGTCCTGTGACAAGACATTTGCGGGTGGCGTCGAAATCCGGGTGATCGCGGCGGTTGCGACCCCGCCGGCCCGTTCGATGAACGCACAGACCGGTGACGTTCGATCCTGGAAACACAGATTGACGACGATCTGCTCATTCGGGATCTTTACCGCGTTCTTTATCTTGATCTTGTAGTAATCCACCGACATCTGAAAGCCCGGAAAGAATGACGGGGTCAGGACGACGCCTAGGCCGAGCGTGTCGGCGATCTCGGGTTTGAGCAGCGCATTGCCTCGCCGAAGCACGTCGACCGAAGTGTAGACGACATTGTTGTTGAAGGGATCGACGATGTTGGCACCCGAAGCGATCTGGCCGAGTGCGAACAGTTCGCCGATATTCGGCGCGCGAATGTCGCGCGATCGCGTGGCGCGAAAACGAATGTCGTCGCTCGGTGCGTACGTTGCGCCCAGCTTCCACGTCGTCACCCGGCCCGACGTGCTATAGTCGGTCAGGCGGACCGCCCCGTTCAGCTCAAGCGACTTTGCCCATGCGGTGTCGCGCGCAAGCGGCACGACTGTTTCGGCGTAACCCTCTGTCACCTTGTACGCCCCGGTCGTCGGCAGGAAGGTGACGCCGGTCACCGTGCCAATGACGTCTTCGCTGCGGTGCTCGACGCCGAAGGCGAGCGAGACGGGACCCGCCCAGGTCGAAAAAGGTTCGCCCGAGAAGTTCAGCGCCGCGACATTCTGCTTCATGATGTCGCGCCGCGTGCTGGTGCCGTTAAGCGCGGCAATCGCCGCGGGTTGATTCACCCCGGTGCCGAAGACGTTATACGGTACGCAGCCGTTGGTTGGGTTAGTCAGCGTGGAGCGGCAAACGATGCCACCGGTCGTAGGACTGACGACCGCATCGACTGCGCGGTTGAACACCGCGACGTCGATCGCCGTCTTGTAGAGTGCCGAGTCGACGACGTTGCGGCTCTGCTGATAATAAGCATCCCAGCTCCAGCCTGAACCGAGCAGGTCGAACTTGCCTTCGACACCGATCGCCCAACGCTGAAGATCGCGAATATTTTCGACCTCGCCACGACCGATGTCGGCATTGCTCGACCCCATCCCGAAGCTCGTGATGTTCTGCGTCACCATCTGGGCGCGGACAGATGCAGGAAGGAAGGCATTGTCGCGCTGGATGGTGATGTTGGCGCTGCGGCGGAACGGATTGACCGTGCCGGTGTCATACGAGCGCGCCCATTGATACTCGGCATACACGTTGAACGCTTCGGCAAGTTCGTAACTCGCTCGCCCATACAGCACGTGACGCCGGTTCTGGGCGACGAGGTCGTATCCGTTGTCGAGCCGTGAAATTTGCCAGTCACCGCCCAACTGGGCGTTGTTCGCCAAGACCGTGCCGAAATTGTACGTCGATACCGCACCGTTCGCGCCAAACAGTGTTCCGCGCAGCGGGCCGCTGGTGATGACTCCGCCAGGGGTAGCGTTGTTGACACCGATCTGTGTCCTAACAAGATAAAACGGCTCGCCATTAGTCGCGGTGCGCGTGGGATTGACGACGATGCCGCCGCCCTGCGAAGCCCACGGTCGCGGGTTGCCGTCGACTCCATCGTTGAAAGCGAGTTCGCCCGACACGATTAGATGACCGCGATTGTCGGGACCAAAGGCCATGCCGCCGGTCAGCGACGCTAGATATCCCTTGTTGTCACCGTAAGTCGTAGTTCCGCCGGTCAGTTCTCCCTTCAGACCGGTAAACTTGCGATCGAGCACAAAGTTGACGACCCCCGACAGCGCGTCGGAGCCATAGGCCGCCGAAGCGCCGCCAGTGACGATGTCGACGCGCGAGATAAGCCCGTTGGGAATGTTGTTGATGTTCGGTGCTGCCAGCGCTGTGGTAATCGAGCTGTTGATTATGCGCTTGCCGTCGAGCAGCACGAGCGTTCGCGTCGGGCCGAGGCCGCGCAAACTGATCTGATTGACGCCGAGCGCGCCACCGCTGACGGCGGTCGGCTGACTGGTCTGGGTCACGCTGTTGGCAGTCTGCGGAAGCTGGTTGACCGCATCGGCGATGTTGATGTCGGCGCGTGCCTCAAGTTCGATCGCGCTGAGTACTGTCACCGGCGTCGGGGCGCTGAAACCGCTGCGGGTGACGCGCGTGCCGGTGACGATGATCGCGCCTTCGGCATCGGCCGCCGCCGCGGCAGGCGCTTGCCGCTGAGCGACCGCCGGGGAAGCGCCGAGCAGCAAAGCCAGCACTGAAACCGACGACAGGCCGACAGCCTTCTCACGGCTCAACAGCGCACGACATTTCATCATTTCGCATCCCCCAAATTCGTTCGCAGCCGTGCGCAAGTGTTGTCGAGCGAACGGAAACCGACACAACCTACCAATAACAAGACAATAGTCTACATCAGAATGCAATGTTTTGCTCACTATCCTTGATAATGTGTCGTCCGCCTTTGCTCCCGCCCCCGCTCAGCTTGAGCCTCTGAACCATGAAATTCGAAAAGAGAAATTCGTAGCCGGCGCGGTCGATATGGCGATCGGCCACCGGTGTCTTGCCATATGCACTGCCAAACAGCCACGCGAAGGCGCGCACTGGATGGCCTAGATGCGCGTAAAAATCTTCCTGCGACCCGACGATTTCGGAGTGCATCGCCGCTTCGTCGGCAAGTGACACCTGCGCGTGATTGCGAGTGTGGCTAGCGATCACATGGCGAGCGTCCATCGCGCGCAACTCGTCCCAGCTCATGGCATAGCGCCCGTCGGGGTATTCGCCTGCGATCGTTCTGAGATTGTGTTCGCTGCCGAACGCTAGCTGTTGCGCGACCGGGCAGCCGACATAGCCGCTGGTGGCGAAGAACCAGCCGATCAACCCGTGCTTTTCCAGCAGCGGACGAAACACGTCGTAATTGTTCCGATAGCCGTTGTACAAGGCGACGACGATGCCAGGCCGTGCGTGCGGCCAGCGCCCTGTCGCGATATAAACGGCCAGATCGTCCTCGGTCGTCGGCGCAAACTGCGTCGCGACCTGCTCGAGTTCGCGGTCGTATTGTTCCGCGCGATAGACCGGCGTATTGTGATAATTGATGACTCTGACTGGCGTGCCGGTCCGGAATGCGTCGTCGAACGCCGAAAGCTGCGCGGTCATCTTGGTCCTTGCCGGTAGCACGAGGGAAAAGGTTGCATCAGGCCGCACCGTCGGAAATCGACGTGAACCGCGGGCCGTCGACTTCGAGCAGGTGTCGGTCGGCAAGCACCTCGACCAGCCGCGCGATGTTTGCGATCCCCGGATCAGGGTCGTGCGAAATCAACGCTGTCGCCAATTCGGCAAAACGATCTGCGAGGTCGCCCGATGCCGCGGACGATACCGGCGGCAGCTCGGCTGCCGTCAGGTCCCGACCGATGACGAACATCGGGACGCCGACTTCGGAATAGGGCCGCGCGCCCAGTCGGGCCATGTCGGCGGCAAGCGTGTCGGCATCGGTCATCGGGTTCACCCTTTCACGCTGCCTGCGGTCAGGCCGCGAACATAGAAGCGCTGCAGCGCCAGAAAGACGATCACGATCGGAATGATCGAGATACACACCGCCGCGCGTTGCAGCGATTCGGCCGATGGATCCACGAACGCGCCGCGCAACAGGTAAATGCCGACGGGAATCGTCCGCAGCTCGGGCGCACTGCGGGTGACGGTCATCGTCCAGATCACCTCGTTCCAGTGATAGATGAAGACGAACGTCGCGAGCGTTGCAAGGCTCGACCGCAGTTGTGGCAGCACGATCGTAAAGAAAATTCGGAACTCGCCCGCCCCGTCGATGCGCGCGGCATCGATGATCTCGTCTGGCACATTCATTGAAAACTGCCGCATCAGGAAGATGCCGTACCAGCTGATCGAAAATGGCAGGATTGCAGCCGAATAGCTGTTCAGCAGTCCGTTACCGCCAATGCCGAACAGGTCGTTGCCACCGGCCAGCGGCACGAAGCGCAGTAGGAAGAAAATCGGAATCATCAGCAGGAAGAACGGAAACATCTGCGCGCCGAGCACAGTCTTTAGCAACGTCTGCGATCCCCAAAAGCGGTATTTGGCAAGCGCATAGCCAGCCATCGCGCTCGTCGCGAGCTGGAGCAGAGTAATGACCACGGTTATCAGCACGCTGTTGAACAGCCATGTGAGCATAGGCAGTTCGACGAAGACCCGCGTGAAATTGCTCCATTGCGGATCGCCTGGCCAATAGACCTGCGGGACCGCCAGTCGTTCGGCGGGCGTGCGCAGCGCGCCCAAGAACATGTCGATGAAGGGTGCGATCATCATGATCGCCCCGATCGTCAGCAGCGCATATTTGACGGCCGCCAGCGGGTCGACGCGGCGGCGACGGTCAATACGCATTCACGCCTCCGCGCCGAAGGATGCGCAGCTGGATGAGGCTGATGACCAGAATGATTGCGAACAGGATATAGGCGGTCGCCGACGCCCGCCCGAGGCGAAGGTCGCTGAACGCCATTTCATACATGTACAGGCCGGTCACCGTCGTCGATCGCGCCGGACCGCCTTCGGTAAGGACGAGCATCAGCGCGAACGAACTCAGTGCGGTGATGAAGTTCGTGATGAGGACGAAGACGATCGTCGGGCGCAGCAGTGGTACGGTCACGTGCCAGAACTGCCTGAGCGGGTCGGCACCGTCGATCTGTGCGGCTTCGTAATAGCTTTCATCGATTTCATTCAGCCCGGTCGCGAACAGCAGTATATTGTGACCGAGCGACACCCAGACCGCGACGACGATCACCGACAGCATCGACAGCGAGGGGGCGGTCAGCCAGTTCGGTCCAGGCAGCCCCAGCACGTCGAGCGCGCGGTTGAGCAGCCCCGAAGTGTCGGCCAGCACGAACTTCCAGATGTAGGCGACCGCCACCAGATTCGTGATCATCGGCAACCAGAATATCGACCGCCAGATGCCCGAGAACCGGCTGCGGCTGATGACATAGGCAAGGATCAATGCCGATGGCACGCCCAGCGCGATCATCCCAAAGGCGAAATAGAAGGTGTTGAGCAATGATGCCAACAGGAACGGATCGTTGCCGATCAGATGCGTATAATTGCTAAGGCCGACCCAGCGCGGCAGCCCGGTCGAATCCCATTCGGTGAGGCTGACATACGCCGAGAAGGTTAGCGGGACGAAGAAGAACACCAGCCCGAAGACGAAGACCGGAACCATCAACACGTACGGTGCAATTCTCTTCGAGGCGAGCCAGTCCATCACGCGCAACCCCGGCGAGGATGTTTCCGCTGCCGCAGGGTTGGCATCGTCATGGCTGCTCGTCGAGCACGGTCTGGATTTGTCCATTGGCGGCAGCAAGTGCGGCGCGCGCGCTCATCCGGCCAGCCCAAGCGCTCTCGATATAGTATTGCAGGATTCGGTCGACTTCGGCCTGCCGCCATAAATTGGGCTGGCTGACCGCCGTCCCGCGCTTCAGCGCAGCGACGAATTGCTGGGTGAACGGATCGACGAGGTCGCGCTCCATGACCGACAGGTCGCGCTTGTTGCCGGTCAGGTCGCCCATTCCGGCGAGCATCTGGCCAGTACACGACAGTCCTTCGGCGGTCTGAGCAGTGTTCAGCCATTTCAGCAGGTCCCACGATTGGCGTTTCAGCGGGCTGGCGGCATCGACGCCCCAAAAGAACGAATAGAGCATTGTGCCGCCGGGACCGTCGGTCGGAATTGGCGCTACGCCGATCGTGTCGTCGAAGGCGTCGCCGTACGATGCCTGAAGCGAGCTGCGCTGCCAATTGGCAATGATCGCCATCGCCAGCGACCCGCCATTGAGTTCACGAACCGAGACCGAGTTGCTGACGATCCCGTCACGGAACATGCCTGCCTGTCGATCAAGGATTGCAACGGCGGCTGGCGCGGTCAGTTGAGCGCGACGCAAGTCGGCGGAATAGGGCGAAACGCCCACCGCATATAGCTGAGCATAGAAGGGGTGGACGATATTGGCGGTCGACGGCCCATAGGCATAGCCGCCGACGAGGATGTTGCCCTGGTCGTTCTTGCGCGTCACCGCCGCCACCGTGCGCGTGAACTGGGTCCAGCTGTGTGGCGGGGCAGTCACCCCCGCCGCGGCGAGCAGCTTGCGGTTGTAGACCAGCTGATAGATGCTGACCGCGG